>CASFDI010000070.1 GCA_949293405.1 uncultured bacterium
TTGGGGGGGCCGCTTTTTTCTGGTTCACCATTACTCCGGGTCCCCGGTACTGCGGCTGCGTCATAATTCCGCGGCCGCCGCTTCTGTATTATACGGTCTGCCGCGCGGACGTGAGTCTGAATGGCCGGATGAATGGCGACATGGCCGGATGATTTTCCTGCAGGTTCCCGATATTCATACCGGCTGACATGCATCGGCCCTGTACCGTATCACACGCAATACAGGCTGCCGGCAGGCAGTTGTGCTGACAGATCCGGGCGCCGAGTCCGTTACCGGATCTCCTGCTCCAGGGTACGGAATTCTTCGGTATCAAAAAATGCCGGCAGAGAGATGCCCAGTCCGTCACAGAGCATCTTGATGGTGACGATGCCGGGATTTCTGCTTTTTCCGTAGAGAATATTTTTAATGGTGGAGGGCGCTATACCCGATTCGATTGAGAGTCGGTGAATCGACATACCGCGTTCGGCGCAAAGTGTGAGCAGCCGTTTTTTGATGGTTGTGTAGGTATCCATAAGCGATGCTCCTTTTCCGTTTGTTCTGCTCTCTTTTTATATTGTATCGTTTTTGCCTTTACATAATGGGCTATATATGATACAATAGGGCTATAAATAGGCTAAATGCCAAAGCATGACGGAAGGAGCATTCATCTATGGAATATCTTGAAATTGCAGATGCGGCGTCCTGTTGGAATACTTCTGTGAGTACGGTAAGGCGGTGGTGTCGGGAGGGAAAGGTGGAAGGAGCCCTGCAGCAGGGTCCCGGCCGCAGGTGGCGGATCCCCAGCGACGCCGTCTCGCCTTCCATCCGCAAGATCAGGGAAACACTGAAAACACGCTATAAATTCTGATCCGCTACAGCCGGGAGAAGGGACAGGCGCGGCAGTGCCGCGCCTGTCCTCTTTTACGCCTGATGAGGGCTGAGAGCAGTGTGTGGAGTCGAATGAGCCGAACCGATCCTATGAAGATACATCATCAGGCAATTACAGGGCGACCGGTATGCACGATCAGATGCGCAGGGGGCAAGATCCGTTTACAGATCATACAGAGGGAAAGAAAAGGCAGCCGCTGTATCACGGCTGCCGGAGAAAGGGTGGGCATGGTCAGATCCGGTGCCCGTCAGCGGGTCAACCGGTAATTTTCTTACAGGGGTTTTCGGATCAGGATGTGCAGCATCACCGGTCTGACCGGGGATTCTGCATCCAAGGAGGGAATTCCCGGGCCGGTACGGGTCAATGCCCGGGTTGCTGCCCGGGCAGGTGGCGATGCGGTGCTGCCGGCTCAGGAACCGGTGGCTGACGGTTGCGCTTCGCCGCCGCCGTAGCGGCTGATGGTCTGGATATAAGTTGTGAGATCGGCGTTCCAGTTGGCATAGGCGGGATCGGAGCGGCGATCGGTCAGAAGACCGAGGCCGTTCAGGTACGCTCCCAGGTAGGCGGTGGTTTTCTTCGCGCCGTTGATGTTGAGATGATCGCCGCTGTCCCGGGTATCATGTGCCCAGTCTATTTTTACATCCTGAAGATGCAGGTTCATGTCCATGTAGGGGATGCCGTACTCTTCGGTCAGCCGGTCGGTCGCCAGGTGTTTGGCGTAGTTCCAGTTGACCGGGGAGGGGGCGCTGAACACCTGCAATTCAATGTCCCGGTCCCTGCAGAACCGCACAATTTTATCAAAATAGAAACGGTTGAATTCCCGGACCAGACGCGGGGTGTCGGTGGGATTCATGTAGGAATTGCCGCCGGTCCAGGGCTGCTCCTCGTACGAGGGGACGAAGCCTTTGAGCGGGTTTTTCCACTCGTATGAGATTTTCCCGGTCAGATCGCGCAGGGACAGGCTCTTCCACCGGTTGTGATAGCGGAAAATGGGGAAGAGTTTTTCTGCTTTGAGGTAAGTGGCGCGGCCGAAATCAATATACCATCCTGAGGAGCGGAACAGGGGCCCGGCTTCCAGGACCACCAGGGACGGGCTCTGCCGCTCGCAGAAATCCACCAGATACCGGTAGGATTCCTCTATGTACTGACCGGGGGTACTGCACACATAGGAGGTACAGCCGTATTGCTCCCACAGCTGCATGGGGGAGACCGAGGAATAGGTCACGCTGTCTCCCAGAAAGAGAATGTCCACCGTATGCTCTTGCTCGCTGAGGTAGCCGGAAGCGCGGGCGTTGTGCATGCCGCCGCCCAGCAGATTGCTTTTCGGGACCACCAGGCGTGAGCCTGCCAGGAGCAGCAGGGTGAGTCCTGCCAGAAAGGCAACGGCCCGCAGGGGTATTTTCAGTTTCTGTTTCATAGCGTTTCCTCCTTGATAGCGGGGTCAGAATGCGGCGTACATCGGATCCACCGGGATATAGCCCGTGCCGTATGCGCCGAAAAAGATGACGGCCAGCAGTGCCGTGTAATAGACGCCCCAGCGCAGGGCAAGCGGCTTTTCCGCCAGACGCTGGCGCAGATCCACACCGCGCTCCCCGAGAATGCTGACCAGCAGAACGATCAGAACCGCCACTGCCAGCAGGACGACATCGTGTCGGTCAAGTCCGAGCGACAGTTCGGTGGGCAGGCGAAAATCGGTCACAATTCTGCCGAACATGCGCAGGCCGTCCGTCAGGGTTGCGGCCCGGAAAAACAACTCTCCGATGCATACCAGAAGACAGGTACGCAGGATGCGGAAGAGACGCCAGGGGGCGCTTTCGGTGGGGATATGCAGTCTGGCAAGCAGTTTTCCGGTGAGCGGTTCGGTGATGTTCGCCAGCGCAATGAAGAAAAAGTGATACATGCCGAAAAAGAGATACGACCAGGCGGCGCCGTGCCAGAGTCCGTTGCACAGCCAGACGCAGAACAGGGAAAGCGTGGCAGTGATCAGGGCTGCCTGACGGTTGCCGAAGCGGCGTCTGCAGCGGGCGGTAAGTTTCTTCATCGGGGCGGAAAGCGAGAGCGGATAGTAGAGGTAGTCCCGGAACCAGGCTCCCAGCGTAATATGCCAGCGCGTCCAGAATTCCGAAATGCTTTTTGAAAAGAAGGGACGGCGGAAGTTTTCGGGCATACGCACGCCGAACATTTCTCCGATTCCGATTCCCATATCCATAATGCCCGAGAAATCAGCATACAGCTGACAGGTGTAAAGGACTGCTCCCAGCAGAATCACAGTTCCGGTATGGGTGTCGTAATGCTCAAATATTTCCTTGACCGCAATATTGAGCCGGTCTGCAATGACTATTTTCTTGAACAGGCCAAAGACCATGCGCTGAACCCCGAAAGTCAGGTTGCGATAGGTCAGCGGTGCGCCGTCATACAGGGACTGCGCGGTATCCGAGTAGCGCGCAATCGGTCCTTCCATCAGCCCGGGGAAGAAACTCATGTAGAGTGCCAGCCGGAAGGGGTTGCGGTCCGCACGCACGGTGCCGCGGTAGACATCCACCAGATAGGATACGGCCTGCAGGGTGTAGAAGGAAATACCGATGGGAAGCAGAAAGCGGAAAACCGGCAACTGTAAGCCGAGTCCGATTTTCCCAAGCAGTATATTGAGGTTTGATGCAAAGAACCCCAGGTATTTCAGGCACAGCAGGGTACCGATTTGCAGTATTACACCGCATGCAACGATGCCCCGGAGTGCACGGTCGGTTTTCTTTTTCTGTGCTTTTTTCTCTTCTCCGGCAAGCTTTGACGCGGCGTCCGCCCCGTCACGCCGCACCGTTTCAAGCCACATGCCGCAGGCGAACATGCAGGCGGTGGACAGAATCAGCCAGAGTAGCAGTTTGCCGCTGATACTGAAAAAGAAGATATAGCTGGCAAGCAACAGCACGCACCAGCGGCCGCGCCGGGGGGTCAGCTTGTAGGCAAGCAGCACCAGCGGCAGAAAGACCAGCAGGAACAGCGCACCCTGGTACCGCATTTTACGCTTCCTCCAGACGGTTTACCATTGCAAGAATGGCGTGGGCACTGTTGAAATTCGCGGGCACAATTTCCACTGCGGGAATGCGGATGTCATAGGCGTCTTCCAGTTCCGCAACAAGCGACAGGATGGCAAGGGAGTCGAGCAGGTGATCGGTTACCAGCGTTTCACAGGTGGCGGCGTCCACATCGGGAGCGATTTCACTTAAAATAGCAAGCAATTTTTCCATGTCGGTAATCTCCTTTTGATCTGTAAGATGGATAAACGGGCAGGATGGGAACCGGGGCTCCCGTGCTCCTGCGCAGGGGTGATGGGGTATGAAGGGTCAGCCGATGCCGGAGCCGGGTGTGTTGAGTACCCAGGTGGGTGTGCGCTGCCGCAGAAGGGTGAATTCCGCACCGCGGCAGGCGCATACTGCCGGCAGGTCACGACTGAGAAAAAGCGAAATGCCCTCGGTTACGGCATATGCACCCGCCTGCGTAAAGACAAACAGGTCTCCGGGCGCCACATCGGAGATGGGCATCTGGCGGACCAGTACATCGTTGACCGTGCAAAGGGAGCCGCACAGGGTCCACGGTTCCGCAGGACCGTCCGACCCTGCCGGGCCGTCGGCGCCCAGGTGTACCAGCGGCGGGATGCGCATCCCCAGACTCTGCCCGTAGTAGGCAATGTGGTGAATGCCGCCGTCCAGAATGGCGTAATGCTGTCCGCCGCGCTTTTTCACATCGGCTACGGCAGTCAGGTAACAGCCGCAGGGGGCGGCCAGCCATCTGCCCACCTCGAGAGTCAGGCGGGCGCCGTCGGGAGCTGCGGCGCAAAGTTCCGCACATGTGGCGAGATAAGCCTCTTCGTCCGGGGGATTTTCACCCGGGAAATATGTAACCGGGAACCCCGGGCCGTATTCGATCTCTTCCATCTTCAGTCCGTACCGGTCGGACAGGAGGGTATACAGGTCCGTCAGCCGGGTCAGGTCACGGGCAAAGCCCTTGAGACTGTGCCGCTGGGTTCCGCCGTACAGTTGCAGTCCGACCGGTTCCAGATGGGGATAGCGCGCCCGGTGAGCGGCAAATTGCTCGATCTCTTCCTGTTCCATTCCGAACTGGCTGCCGCTTTCGAGCCGGAGCAGAACCCGCACCGTGCGTCCGTGTACCGCGGCGACCTCTTCCAGTTGCTGCAATTGCGAGACCGATTCGGCCGTCCAGGCACCTGCTTCGGGAGCGTCGGCCATCTGCTCTTCGGTTTCCCGCCGCGCTTTGTTGACACCCGAAATCAGAAGGCTGCTGTCGGGCACTCCCTGCGCGCGGCAGAGACGGTATTCTCCGTGTGAGCAGACCTCAAAGCGGTCTGCTGTACCGGCAAACAGGGCGGGCAGAAAAGGGTTGGCCTTGACTGCGTAGCACAGGCCTGTATGCGGTCCGAACACCGAGCGGAAATGCTGCACTCGGCTCTGCAGGGCATCCATATCGAACAGATACAGCGGTGTGCCGAAACGGGCTGCCGCTTCTCTGAGTTTGCTGTGTTCCATGGGATCTCCTTTCAGCCTGCGTAAAGCGAGGCAAGCCCTTTACGGTCCATTTTCCCGTTTGCGGTCAGGGGCATGGTTTCCAGTTGCCGGTATACACCGGGCAACATGAAGACCGGCAGGTGCTGTGCAAGGATCCGGCGGATGCCGGCGGCCTCAGCCGCACCCGTGTAGCAGGCGATCAACCGGCTTCTGCGGTGATCGTACAGGCAGCAGGCGCGTTCCACTTCCGGGACCTGCGAGAGGGCGCGCTCGATTTCTTCCAGTTCGATCCGGTGGCCCATATGTTTGATCTGAAAGTCCCGCCTTCCGCAGAAGTAAAATTCTCCTGCTTCGCTCCGGTATCCGAGATCCCCGGTGCGGTAGATCGGTTCGGGGTATGCCGTATTGGCCGGGTGCGGGACAAACCGCTCTGCCGTTCCTTCCGGGTTGTTGTAATATCCAAGGGCAAGTGCGGTGCCGGACACACAGATTTCGCCGATCTGACCGGGGGTTGTAATCACTTTTCCGTCCTCTCCCAGCAGAAAAACGCGCTCATTCGGGAACGGAACACCGATCGGAAGACCTTCCGGATACGCTCTGCCGCGCTCAACCAGGTGATAGGTGCAGTTGCAGGTGATCTCGGTGGGGCCGTACAGATTGCAGAACAGGGCATCGGGAAGGGCGTCCATCCATTGCCCGAGATGCTTTGACGGCATGGCCTCGCCGCTGAACAGCACCTTATTCACCCGGCCGGGTACCCGGTATTCCAGTCCGTGAAAAGCTGAGACCAGACACAGGGCGGAGACTGCCCAGATCAGGGTGGTGATACCGCGTTCGCACAGGTGATCCACCAGCTGCGCCGGGGCGGAGAAGAGTGCTTTCGGAATGATCTCCAGCCTGGCCCCGGTCTTCATCGCACTGTAGATATCCTTGACCGATACATCGAAGTCGAAGGGGGCCTGGTTGCCGATGACATCCTTCTCCCCGATTCCGAACAGAGGGGTAAACTGTTCGATAAAATCGATGACCGACCGGTGGCAGACCAGCACGCCTTTCGGCATACCGGTGGACCCTGAGGTGAAGTTGGCGTACAGCGGATCGGTGTCGATCATGTCGCGCCGGATCCGCCTGAGTTTTTCTGCGTCCATTCCGGTTTCCAGCATATCTGCGGCATCCAGAACCGAGACATCCGGCAGATCAGGGAAGAGGGAGCGGTACGGCGCGGCGCTCAGCACCTGCCTGCTGCCCAGTGTCTGCAGAACCGAACTCACACGCGCCGGGGGAAAATCGGGATTGATCAGCACATAGAAGCACCCCGCGTATACTGCGCCGAAAAACATTTTCAGGGTCAGCACACTCTTTTCAGCAAAGACCGGCACCGGCTGTCCCGGGGCAAACAGCCGGGTCAGCGCGCTGCCGATGCGCATGGCATCGCGGCGCAACTCGCTGTAGGTACAGCGGTCGGTTGCATCGGCAACCGCGATCCGGTCGGGGGTGCGGTCAGCGGAATTCTCAAGATATTCCAATACATTGCGGATCATAGGATCCTCCTTTCGGGCCGCCGGACAAAAAGATCCGACAGCCTCATTTGCTGTCGGATCCATTTTATCAACAGATTGTGAACTGCATTTAGCACCTGGCTTAAGATTCCTATAGGAAAACTAAACCATCGGCAGACGGATACAGAACTCTACATGCAGGCCGTGCTGCGGCGGCCGGATCAGGCATACGGTACCGCCGTGCAGCGCGACAATCTGCCGCACAATGGCAAGTCCGAGACCGTGTCCCTGCTGTTTTCCGCGCGAGTCATCCCCTACCACAAAAGGTTCGAACAGGGTGTCGGCAATCGGTTCGGGAATACCCACACCGTCATCTCCGAAGGTGATCCGGATCATTCCTTCTTCCTCACAGGCACTGCAGAACAGCATCGCCCCCTCCGGGTTGTACCGGATGGTATTGCTGACCAGATTATCCAGCACCCGGCGGAACAGCGTACGGTCCAGCATGCAGGGCAGGGGGGTATCCGGGAACGAAAATTCCGGCCGGAAGCCTGCAAGCTCCAGTTCCTCATACCGCGCTCCGAAATATTCCTGCAGGTATTCGACCGCGTCGCATTCCTGCAGTTCTGCGCGGAAGGTGGGGCGTGTGACTTTACAGTAAGCGAAGAAACTGTCCGCCAGGGCGGAGACTTCTCCTGCCTTGCGGCAGATGAGATCAATATACTGCCCGACTTCCTGTCGCGGCACTGTCCCGTCCTGGATGGCGCGGGCATATCCCGAAATGACGGTGATCGGGGTCTTCAGATCATGGGAAATATCCATGAGCATCTGCATGCGCTCCTGCTCCATGCGCCTCTTCTCTTCTTGCGCTGCTGCCAGCT
The DNA here is from genome assembly GCA_949293405.1 of uncultured bacterium. GTDB lineage: Bacteria > Bacillota > Clostridia > Oscillospirales > CAG-272 > UBA1740. The sequence goes on from CASFDI010000070.1 coordinate 7,769, forward strand.
GTACGGTCATGTGCGCAAAATTCTGCGCCAGTTCGGCAAATTCCCGTGGCCCGGAATAGAAGGACAGATCCACTGTACTGTTCTGCGGCAGGCCCAGAATGGCCGCATTGAGCGGGAGCAGATAGTGCCGCAGACGGTTCGCAACCAGCAGTCCGAAGAGTATCAGTACCAGAATGAATACCGGAATCAGCAGAAGCCACAGCCGGTCGCTGTTGATCAGCGTCTGTTCAAACTGCGACAGATCCACCCGCGGGGAAAAAAGTACCAGCGTGCGCGGCTCCCCCTTGCTGTTTTCAAAATCCAGTTTGGATACCGTATAGTCGCGGCCGTAGACCCCGTTGATGAAATCTATTTCGGTCTGGGTCAGACGGGTTGTCCCTCCGAACAAGGTGCCGCGCAGAATATTATACTGCTCGTCCAGAATACAGAATTTTCCGATTTTCTCATAATCCTCATCCCGGGTGCGCTCACTGATGAAGTACCGCCCGTCCCAGCCCTCCAGTCGGGAGATCACCAGATAACTTTCCGAATCATAACCGTCAATGCACTGCAGCTGTACCGCGCTGAACTGTTCCGGCAGGGTTTCGTCGCTGCGGTACAGGATGGTGCCGCTGCCGTCAAGCACTGTATAGAGGCATCCGTCCAGCCAATGACTCAGGGTGATATTTTCGTAATCGTCTGCCATAAGCTGATCTTCATAATCCAGAAAATCAGCCGGGGACGGCAGGTACAGTTTTTTCATCAGCTGTACCGACACCAGCTGATAGAAGCACCAGAACAGCAACAGCAGGGTGAGAAACAGCAGCAGCTGCCATTTGAGGAACAGGAACAGCAGGCCTCTGTTACGGCGTTGTTTCAGTTTTTCCATCTAATTTATACCCGATCCCTCTGATTGTTTTGATATATACCGGTTTTTTGGGGTCACGCTCGATTTTTTCACGCAGGTTGGAGATGTGCACCATCATGGTATTGTCATCGGTCCGGAGCCAGTCTCCGTTGATGGCACGGTAGAGCTGTGCTTTTGTATACACCCGGCCCGGGGTTTTCATGAGAAGAACCAGAATTTTCAGTTCGGTGGATGTCAGCGGGATCAGCTCCCCGTCCCGTGTCAGGGTCAGCTGCTCGAGGTCCACACACAGATCCCCGATGCGCAGATATTTCTGTGCTTCCGGTTCGGTTGATCCGCCCAGCCGGTAATACCGGCGCAGGGAAGCCTGGACCTGCGCCATCAGCTCGTCCGGGCGAAAGGGTTTGCTCATATAGACATCCGCCCCGAGGTCCAGTCCGCAGATCCGGTCTTCTTCCTTGGTCCGTGCGGACAGAATGATCAGCGGAATATTACTGAAGGCGCGCAGCTGCCGGGTGAGCTCAAAACCGTCCATACCGGGCATCATCACATCGAGGATCGCCAGGGACACGGATTCGCTCCGTAAAAGTTCCAGTGCGCCGATTCCGTTGTCCGCCAGAAGCACCCGGTATCCGTAGCGAGTCAGATACATGCGGATCAGCTGAGCAATGTCCCGGTCATCTTCTGCGACAAGGATGGTATGTTCTTCTGCCATAACGGTTTTCCCCTCCTTTTGCCGGGCGTGAATGCGCCCCGGCGGGTGTTTCGTTTCCATTATAACATCCTTTTTTACGAAATGCTACTGTAATTTCCTTAAGATCTCTATAGACAGCCTGCCGGCGGATGCTGCAGAATACAGTATCCGCCGGCAGGCTGGGATTCTGCTGTGCCGAAAACACAACAGAGCGTTATACAATTTCCAGAGCGTTGGCGTCGGGCAGGGCAGGATAGCGATCCCTGAGCGTGTCGGAATACCAGTATGCCACCGAGGAAATATCATCCATCAGCGGCAGATATCTGCCGCCGCTGCGCCATCCGAGCGCCTGAATGGTGACGCGCAGGTCCCGGCTGAAGTGTACCGGATCGGTGATGTGCCAGCGGTAGAGATTGAAACGGCGCTGGGATCGGTATGTGGGGTCGGTACCGTCCACCTTATACATGCCCGAATAAGGGGTACAGAATTCAGTGTAGGAGCCGTTGACATCAAAATTGTACGCTCCGCAGAAGTAATCTTCGGTTCCGGTGCCGCAAACGGAGGGGAAGTCGGTGTCGCCGTCTATGTAAAACTTGATCTCTCCCTCGCCCCACCAGCCGTTGGATTTGACCCCCCAGTACAGATAGGTGCCCACATAGTGACCGCAGCCTCCGATGCCGTCCAGAATGACATAGGGCTGCGCATAGGGCAGCGGATTGACCCGCCGGAACTGTGCGTGAAAATACAGACTGCCGGCAGGCAGTTCCTTTTCCTCACAGTCGATCTGATAGTAGACCTGGCAGGGACGCTCTCCGATATTTTCAAGTTCAAACCGGAATCCTTTATAATAGGGCATTTCAAAATAGCAGTTCAGCCCTTTGCGCGGGTTGACGCAGATGGCCAGACTGCTCAGTTGCCGGTATTCGCGGTAATCCGCGTTGGCAAAAAAGTCCGAAAGCGGCACTTCGACGGCGGGCGCCCCGGCATCGTCAAACCAGATGCGCAGGATGAGCAGCCGCCCTGCCTCTGCGCTGTCGGTGATCCAGAAATGCTTCACCGCCCCCTGTCCGCGGATGTCCGCCAGGGTGACGGTACTGTGCGGGGAAACAACAAGGTAGGGGTTTACTTTCCACCCCTGTCCGAGTTCGCGCGCTGCCGCGGAGGCGCTTCCGGTGCAGGCCATGCCTCCTTTCCCTTTTTCGCCGGTGGGGTTTTCAGGGGAGACGGAAAAGGTGCGGGCATTCTGTTTCTGTGTCAGGATGTGCAGCATAGGATCCTCCCTTTTGCGGTAACCGCTTTCATATGAGTGATTTCAGTGAGAACCGGCAGAACGGCCGACAGGGCGGCGTCCGGCTGGGTGTGTGGTTCAGAGCACCTGATTGTCGGCCAGGATTTCCGGCTTGTGGCGCATGCTGTCCGCCTCGCTGAGCGGGCGGATCACCCGGCAGGGCACGCCTGCGGCAAAGGAGTCCGCCGGAATGTCGCGCGTGACCACGCTGCCCGCGCCGATGACGCAGTTGTCTCCGATGGTCACCCCCGGGCAGACCGTCACACCGGCGCCGAACCAGCAATTGTTGCCGATATGGACCGGCCTGGCATAGCAAAGGCGCTTCTTTTCTCCGTCCGCTGTCATCATCAGATTGCGTTCTTCGGCCAGCATGGGGTGAACCGGTGTGACAATCGTGGTGTTGGGCCCGAAATTACAGTTGTCCCCGATGGTCACTTCCGCATCGTCCTGTACGGTAAAATTGAAATTGGCAAACAGTTTTTTTCCGATGCGGGTATGCTTGCCGTAATGAAAAAAGATCGGCCCCTGGAAAAATCCGCCTTCTCCGATCTCGCCGACGATTTCCCGGATGATTTTTCCGCGCTTTTCCGTCTCGTCTTCGTATGTGGCGTTGTAATCCAGATTCAGGTTGTGCGTGCGCAGTTTGATGGCCTTCAGTTCCGGGTCAGCAGGGCAGAACAGAATCCCGGCTTTTATTTTTTCCTCTTCTCTCATCGGGCGTACTCCTTTCCTTTTCTGCATTCATTGTAGCGCCAAAGCAGTTGCTTGTCAATACCTGAGTGCGAAAGAAGACCGGGGAGTCTGGGCTCCCCGGTCTTCCCGGAAAATCATCCATGTGCCGCTTCGTCCGTCTGCCCTGAGTGGCATGCGGGATTGACATGGATCATGATGTGCTTGACGCTTGAAAACTGCCGTTCCACATCATCGTGAATCCGCTCTACAATCTCGTGCGTTTCGCGCAGGGAGCGGTCTCCGTCCATACGGATCTCCAGATCCACATAAACCCGGTTGCCGAACATGCGTGAATGCAACACATCCACCGAAAGCACATCCTTGTTTGCGGAGATGAAATCGGCAAGTTGCCTGTCGTAGGTTTCTCCGCAGGATGTGTCGGTCATGCCGCGCAGCGCGTCCCGCAGAATGTCAAATGCCACCTTGACAATGAACAGGCAGATCACCACGCTTGCCACCGCATCCAGAATCGGAAATCCCAGCATCGCCCCGGCAATTCCGATCAGGGATCCCACGGATGAAAACGCATCGGAACAGTGATGCCAGGCATCCGCCATAAAGACGGCGGAATGCAGTTTCTTCGCATAGTGGCGGGTGTACCAGTACATGGCTTCCTTGACCGCAATGGAAACAATTGCGGCAATCAGCGCGATGGTCCCCGGCACAGCGGCCGCGTCGTTGCCCGCAATGATTTTCTCAATGCCGCTTTTCCCGATCAGGATCCCGGTCACGCCGAGAAGCAGCGCAAGCAACAGGGAAGCGACGCTTTCCATGCGCTCGTGCCCGTAAGGATGTTCTTTGTCAGGCGCCTTTTTTGACAGGCGGGTGCCCAGCACCGCAATGCCGGTGGTCAGCACATCCGAAAAAGAATGCACGGCATCCGATATCATGGCGCCTGAATGCCCGAAAATCCCGGCAAACAGTTTGAAACCTGAAAGCAGGGTGTTCCCGATAATGCTGGAGAGGGACATTTTGCGCACCATGATTTTTTCCTGCTCCGGGGTGACGGGCGGCGCGTCTGCCGCAGGTGTGTGTGTGGTTGTCATAAGAGTCCTCCTTGCCGGTCTGACCGGATGATTTCTCTTTCGGCACCCGCCCGAGATGGTTTGCCCGCAAATAAAAAACACCTGCGGGACATACAACTGTCCCACAGATGCGTATCGCAACTGCTGCCGCAACCGGCGGCCCGGCCCCACGAACCATGCGGTTCATCGCCTGCTCAGTTTGTACTGTTGATCTCGCACCTTCGCAAACGAAGATGTAATGCAGTGCAAAGAGTATAATCATCCTATCACAGTCTATGCGGTTTATCAAGAGGGTGCAAATAAATTTATGTATCGCTACATCAGTTTCTGTACCAGGCAGATGACTGCGGTAACCGTCACGGAGCTGAGTACAGTAGAGGCAAACACCGCCTTGCTGGTGAATTCCACCTCGTTGTCATATTCCATCGAAATAATCAATGTATTGACTGCGGTGGGAGCGGCGGACATAATCACGATCGCCTGAGCAGCAAGTCCGGTTATCCCCAGCAGGCGCACTGCGCCGAAAGCGATAAGCGGAGAGATCAGAAGCCGTACCGACAGAGTGGCCCAGATGCGCCAGTCGGAAAAACGGATCCGGATCTGCGCCAGTTGTGCCCCCAGGGTGAAGAGCGCAATGGACACCAGACCGTTGCTGATCATGTCGGCCGTGCTGAGCAGCGGGTCCCACAGCGGAATGCCGAGCGCCTTCAGTGCCGCTCCCGTCGCACAGGCGTATATGATCGGCATGCGGAAAATATTGCGGACAGCGTCGCGTACCGACAGACTGCCGCATCCGGCACAGAAGACACCCACAGTGGACTGAATGACATTCTGCGTGGCCATCATGATGGCCTGTACAGACATCACCAGCGGATCGCCTTTGTAGAGC
>CASFDI010000071.1 GCA_949293405.1 uncultured bacterium
GTTTCATTCCGGACACGGTTTGTTCATGTTGCGCCAGGTCGGTTCGCCAAAAAAGCAAACAAAGCAAAGGTAAATTCAGTTTACATGTAAACAGCACAATATCAAAGGGTTTTCGTTTAAACTCAAAGCATACAAATGAACGGTAAATTAAAATTACTTTTTAACAATCAAAAGGAAAAACGCATTGTACAAATAAGACGGCTTGTTTATAGTTTTTTTGCACAATTTTGAACGCAAATTTTCTACACCTCGTCAAAATGAACAAATCATGAAAAAAGGCCCCTTCGGAGGCCTTTTATTCATTATTTGTTCATACTATGTACATAATACGGAAAAATATTTGTTTGCTTCTCCGCACGCACATAACCGCCGAAAGCATCGGAAGACGGTATCCGACCGCTTGAGCCGATACCGCACGACCGCCCGACAGACAGCCCGGCTTCAAAACACCGGAGCGCTGCAGGAAAGCGGAACAAGGCCTGCGGTCACCCCGCCGCATGCCCGTGCTGCAGACCGTACCCATCCGGCGCACTTCTGAAAGTCAAACCGGAAAAACACACCTTCTGCACGCCCCCGGCACATGAGAATACGCGCCGCCGGGCGAGGCGTATCCGGCGGGAAACCGGGTTCCCCGTTACTCCGTTTGTGTTCGGTATATGAAACCGTAATCCCGTCAAACACGAAAAAACGCCGGTGCATTGCACCGACGCCGTTTTATTTTTCCACATGCACATCCTGCTTCCGGAACAACAGAGCATGCGGTCGAAGAGACAAGGACGCGCATGCAGGGAGAACGCAGGAAGAACGATCTTCAGCAGAATGCTCTGTTGTTGTGGGGTTCTGCCCGCATCGGTCCGGCTATCTCCCGGACGTATCCGCCGCGCATCTGCACGCGCATCAGGCGCGACTGTCAGGGCAGCAGAAATCCGCCGCACATCACGACATCGCCGCGATAAAAGACTGCCGACTGTCCGGGCGCCGGAACAGGCCGGAACGGCATGCTGCCCGTCACCCTCCAGACTCCGGGCTGCGAAGTGTCAAGGGCGGATACCGGCACCGGCTTTGCACGGTACCGGACCTGTACGGTCCACCCATCGCCCGGTGTCTCATCCGGAGCCGCCCCCATAAAAGACATCTGCCCCACCGTCACGGTGGTCTGAGGGGGCACCTGCGCCGCGGGCGTCAGGGTCACGGTATTGCGTTCCGGATCAATGGCTGTTACAGCCATACGCGTCCCGAGCGCAATCCCCAGTCCTTTCGTCTGTCCGACCGTGTAGCGCAGAATACCGTGATGACGCCCCAGCACGCGGCCGTCTGCATCGACAAAGTCGCCTTCCGGACAAAACCCCCCACTATTTCCCACAAAATCTGCATAGGAGCCGTCAGGGACAAAACACAGGTCCTGACTCTCTGCCTGCGCTGCCACCGCCATACCAAGGGCGGCTGCATCGGCGCGTACCTGCGCTTTGGTCAGATCTGCCAGGGGCAGCACCAACCGCCCGAGGATCTGCTGAGGCAACCGCCAAAGCATGTAACTCTGGTCCTTGACGGAGTCAGCACCGCGCCGGACCGCGAACCGCTCACCCGTCCGGCAGATCCCGGCATAGTGGCCGGTGGCGATCAGCGGAATTCCCAGGCGGTCCGCCTCCCCGGCAAGGGAGGCGAATTTGACATCGCTGTTGCACACCGTGCAGGGATTGGGGGTCATCCCGCTGCGATAGGTGCTGACAAAATAGGAAACCACCCGTTCCCGGAACCGTTCCCGGCAGTCCACCACATGCAGCGGGATCCCCGCCTCATCAGCGCACCGCTGTGCACCGGCAAGATCGGTATGATCATGCATGCACAGTACCGCACCTTCCACCCGGTATCCCGCCTCTGTGAGCAGGCGTACCGCATAGGCACTGTCCAGTCCGCCGCTCACCCCCAGCAATATCCGCATGCTGCCTCCTTCGCCTCAAAGCTGTTTCTTTTCGTCTTCGGTCCCGGTTCTTCAGTCTCTCACACGCCACCTCCGGTCCCAGGGCAGCCGGTTCCACCGATCCGCCTTTCCGTGCTTGCCGCGTGTCGGTCCCTGGGCGGGAGCATTCAGCACAGCTTCCGCCGTCCGTACCTCAGTGCTCGTCTTCGTGCAGTGCACTCTCCAGCGGAAAGTCAATCTCCCGGCCGTTCTTCCGGTAATAGTCCGCAATGGCGCTTCTGATTGCTTCCTCTGCAAGCACCGAACAATGAATCTTGACCGGCGGCAGCCCCTCCAATGCTTCCACCACGGCACGGTTGGTCAGCTGCAGGGCTTCCTTGAGCGTCTTTCCCTTGATGAGTTCAGTGGCCATGGACGAGGTAGCGATGGCAGCCCCGCATCCGAATGTCTTGAAGCTGACATCCACAATCACATCGTTCTCCACTTTCAGAAAAATCTGCATGATATCCCCGCACTTGGCGTTTCCCACCGTGCCGCTGGCATCGGCGTCGGGCATCTCGCCCACATTGCGCGGATGCGTGAAATGCTCCATTACTTTATCACTGTATTGCATACTTAACTTTACACTCCGTTTCTTGTTTGGTTTGTACGGGATGGCCGTTCTCCCACAGGGGGCTCATGGCGCGCAGGCGCTCAACAATCGCAGGCACCTGTTCCAGAATATAGGACACATCCTCTTCGGTGGTTTCGTGTGAAATGGACAGCCGCAGCGACCCGTGCGCCTGCTCATGCGGTACACCGATCGCCAGCAGCACATGGCTGGGATCAAGCGAATCGGAAGAGCAGGCCGAACCGGTGGAAGCGCAGATCCCCGCCATATCGAGCCACAGCAGCATGCTCTCCCCTTCTATGCAGGAAAAACTGATATTGCAGTTCCCGGGCAGCCGGTTGTGCGGATCGCCGTTGAGCCGGCTATAGGGGATGGCGCACAGTGACCGGATCAGACGGTCACGCAGTTCGACCACGCGCTCCATGTCGGGCAAAGCCTCCACAGCATCGGCGAGAGCCCGCGCCAGGGCCACAGCAAACGCCACATTTTCGGTGCCGCCGCGGCGGCGCCGCTCCTGTCCGCCTCCGTCAATCAGGTTGTCAATGCTGACCCCGCGGCGGATGAACAGCGCCCCCACTCCTTTGGGTGCATGGATCTTGTGTCCGGAGAGAGAAAGCATATCCACAGGCAAACTTTCAAGGTTGATCGGAACGGCGCCCACGGCCTGCACCGCATCGGTAAACATCAAAGCGCCCGCCTCATGCGCAATCCGGGCAATCTGCGCAACAGGCTGCAAGGTGCCGATCTCGTTGTTTGCATACATAACTGCCACAAGTGCGGTATCCGTATTGACCGCGGCCGCAAGTTCATCCATACGTACGCAACCCATCTCGTCCACCCCGACGCGGATCACCTCGAAGCCTTCCCGTTCCAGTGCGGCGCAGGCATTGAGCACCGCGTGATGCTCAATCGTGCTGGTGACAATCCGCCGTCTGCCCAGGCGGCGCCGCATGTAAAACGCTGCGCCTTTGACTGCCCAGCTGTCCGCTTCACTGCCCGATGAAGTAAAATAAATCTCTTCTGCCCGGCATCCCAGGCTCTGTGCCACCGATTGGCGCGCCCCGCGCAGCAGTTCGGCAGCCTGCCGTCCTTTCTGATGAATACTTGAGGGATTGCCCCATGCGTCGGTAAAGCACGGCATCATCGCATCCACAACCGCCTGCGAAACCGGCGTGGTCGCCGCATTGTCGGCATAAACAAACCGCTTGTCCATCCTGTTCCTTTCCCGCGGCACGCGCCGCCTGTTACAGGATTCCGGCCCATCTTCCGCTGTCTTGTTTTCATATGCTTATTGTATACCAAATCGGTGTATATTTCAAGTCCGTTTAACCGATTTTATCGTGCAGAATGTTAACTTTTTGTAAATGAAATCGCGCTTGACAATCCCGGCGGGAAAAGGTATAATGTTGATGGAACAGAACGAAAAAATATCATAAAAGAAATACATACAAAGCGAGGAGTAAACTGATGTATACAATAGGGGTAGACCTCGGCGGCACGAACATTGCTGTCGGTATTGTGGATGAAGAGTACCGGATTGTGGCCAAGGGGAGCGTTCCCACCATGGCAGACCGGGACGGAGAACTGATTGTCAAGGACATGGCAGAGCTTTCCGCCCGACTCATCCGCGACAACAAACTGCAGCTTGCAGACATTGCATCGGTGGGGATCGCCACCCCCGGCATTGCCAACCGTGAGACCGGCGTTGTGGAATATACAAACAACCTGCCGTTCCGCAATTTCCCTCTGGCCGAGTTGTTCCGCAAATATCTGCCCATTGAGCATGTCTACATTGAGAACGACGCCAACGCGGCCGCACTGGCGGAGACCCTTGCGGGAGCCGCCAAGGGAACCTCCTGCTCCGTGATGATTACGCTTGGCACCGGAGTGGGCGGCGGCATCATTATCGACCGTAAGGTTTATTCGGGCTTCAATTTCGCGGGTGCGGAGCTCGGTCACATGGTGATTGAGAAGGACGGTCGTCAGTGCTCCTGCGGCAGACGCGGCTGCTGGGAAGCCTACAGCTCCGCAACCGGTCTGTCCAACATGACCCGCGAAAAGGTCACCGAATGCCGCCTCAAGGGCATCCCTTCTCTGATGGTTAAGGAGTTTGAGGAGACCGGCAAGGTGACCGCACGCACCGCGTTCAACGCCATGAAAAAAGGCGATGAACCGGGCAAGCAGGTGGTGGACGAATACATTTCCTATCTGGCCTGCGGAATTGCCAATGTCATCAATGTGTTCCAGCCCGAGATCCTGACCATCGGCGGCGGAGTATGCAACGAAGGAGACTATCTGCTCAAACCTCTGCTGAAACTGGTCAGTCGCGAGCACTATACCCGTGACAATCCCCGTCAGACAAAAATCCGCATTGCCCAGCTCGGCAACGACGCCGGTATTATCGGCGCCGCAGGCCTGGGGCGCTGAACGGAACCGGAGGGAGCACGGCCTGTCCGGCCCCTCCGGTTTTCATATATAGCGCATTCCGGTCCCACGCCGGAACAATGCCCCGAAACTTCCCTCTCATGCCCCACCGCGCAAGGCGGTGCGGAACCCGGCGAACCGGATTCCGTCCCTTGGCCGGTGTGTGGAGGCAACCAACCGGAGACAGGCTCCCCTGAGTCTGACCGGGGCAGGATGTACGGCGTCGGGTGCCACCGCATCCGCCGTATGACGGAGCCTGTGTCTGTTCCCTGTAAAAAACGATGCCGCACAGCGGCAGAAAGTGAGGTCGCTTATGCTTGAAACCCTGCAGGATCTGAAAACGCGGCGCAGCTGCCGCAGTTACCGCCCTGACCCGGTGGATCCGAAACAGCTGGATGCTATTCTGGAGGCGGGTACCTACGCGCCTACTGCCATGGGGCAGCAGTCGCCCGTGATTGTAGCAGTGACAGACCGGGCGGTGCGTGATCGCATTTCAGCTCTGAATGCGGCTGTGATGGGAAGCAACGGGGATCCGTTTTACGGTGCGCCTGTGGTACTGGTGGTGTTTGCCAACCGCAAGGTGGGAAAATATATCGAAGACGGCAATCTGGTGATGGGTAACCTGCTCAATGCGGCACACGCCGTCGGAGTGGACTCCTGCTATATTTACCGGGCGCGTGAGGTATTCGAAACCCCGGAGGGACGCGAACTGATGCATTCCTTCGGACTTTCGGACGACTATGTGGGAATCGGGAACTGCATTCTGGGTTACGGCAATCCGGACGGCATCCGTCCTGCAAAACCGCGCAAGGCGGACTATATCATCCGGGTCTGAGCCGGTCTTTCCTGCCGGGGCCGCCCATGTCCGGCGGCCCGCCGGACCGCTTTTGTATGCACCTGAAAGCGCCCGTCGGAATGATTTCATTCCGACGGGCGCTTTCTCTGACCTTTCTGCCAAGCACAGTTCCTTCCACCGCGGGAGCAGACCGGGCCTGTTCGATGGGGCAGGCGACAAAGCCGGCATTCTTCCGGCAATACAAAAATCCGGCGGGAGATGCTGTGAGTCTCCCGCCGGATCTCTGCCCCAACGGGCGTATCTCGCCTGTCAGGCGCCCGCCGTTCCGTTGTCCGCATCGGTCGGGAGGGTAATCATGATGCCCGTGCCGTCACTCACAACAGTGGGCAGTTTGCCGTCCCATTTTGCAAGGTATTCTATACATTTGAGATAATCCAGTATCAATTCCTTCCCCGTATTGTCTTCGCCCCACTGGATATCGTAAACAATTGTTTCCGAGGCATCGTTTTCCGTCACCTCATACCCGAGCGTCCGCGCCAGTTCCACAATCTTGATGGAAGCAGAATAGGCTTCCGCTTCCGAAAGTGCTTTCTGGGCGTTTGCTTCTCCCTGGGCCTCTTCCAGTCTTGCCTGTGCCATGCGCTGGGCGACTTCCAGCTCCTGCTCAGCCTTGATGATCGCGGCCTCTTTTTCCCTCTCGGCGATCATCTGGGCCTCGACCGCCGCCTCATAGGCGTCCGTGAAACCGATGTCGGTCAGAACTGCTGTTTTGACATTCACATAATAGCTGCTGTCAATCCGCGCCATGATCGTATCGGTAACACTTTTGGACAGGTCGGCGCGTTCCTGAATGATCCGTTCTGCCGTTCTGCCCGACATGACCGTCTTCATCGCGTCAACCGCCACACTCTCAATGCGGCTGTTCAGAATATCCAGTGAACCGTATGTATTGGCAATTTCAAGCACCTTTGAAGTATCGATCTGATACTGAACGGTCATCTCAATGTCCATGGTCTGCGCATCCTGCGAATAAGCCTGCGTAAAGATGGACAGATCCTGCACCTTGGCATCATAGATCACATATTTTTCCGTGATCCAGAAATCAAAATAAGTACCTGCCGTCCGGACATTGCGGGCCTGACCGAGATGCTTGACCACCGCCACTTCCCCCGCTTCCACCGTATGAAAACTGAACGGCACAAGCAGGAACAGAACCAGTGCCACGGCCCCCACAACCACCGAAGCAATACCTGCAGTTTTCGGTGGGGTTGCTCCGTTGCGGGGACGCCTGCAAAGCAGAACCCCTCCCAGCAGAAAGCCCCCGACCGTGAACACGATCAACACGATCCCTAAAATAACGCCGATAGCCATACCGAACCCCTCTCCTTTTCTGTTTTCTGCACAGAGGTCAAGGTGACAAGCAGGACAAAACGCCACACCCGACCGGTCGCCTTTATTCTATCATGCCGGCAGGGAAAAAGCAAGAGATTTTTTCCGGATTGCCGGTACAGATCAACCGGCCACATTGCGTCCTGCTGCAGCGGTAAAACGGCGGGAATTCTCCATTCTGAAAAGCGTCGGGCAGACGCTTTCCGGATGCGCGCGGCTCACTTCACAGGGGGATGGGCGGCACAGGCTGTTTCAGCAGTTCCCTGACCCTCGGCAGAAAATCTTCCATAGCGATCCGGCCGTAGTTGATGTGTCTGTTTTCGTCATACTCGCACAGAACATAGGCCGAATAATCGGTTTCGAGCGCAAACAGCCTGATTTTTCCGTTTCCGGTATGTACCAGGATGATTTCTGCGTTCTGACACACGGAGTGCCGGTCGTGATGAAAAGTATACAGAAGAGCCGGCGCACCGTCCAGATCTCCGGCAGATACCAGCCACAGCCTGCTCAGGGTATTGGGCAGCGGCGCGTGCGGGATCAGTCTGCAGAAGCCGAGCAGAAACCGCCCGGCCTCGTCTTCGCCAATGCTGCGAACACGCCTGGTGCCGGGGATGACAGTGGCTTCCTTGCCGAAATGTGCGCCGCTGCCGTTTCTCAGTGTCCGGCAAAGTTCTTCCAGGCGCTCACCCGACTTCAGGCGCTCCGCATTGCCCTCGCCATTCTCTTCGCAGCCGCTTGAGCCTGCCGCCGCCCTGCCGACATTGATCCCGCGCGCATTCAGCTCCTGCCGGAGCCTGTCCAGCAGCTCGTTTGCGGCCGCGCGTTTTTGTTCGTCACTGCCGCTGTTCAGTATCTGACGAAGTCGCACCATCCGCTCACGCTCACCCGCCGGCCGTTTCTCACGGTCCTTGCAGTCCTCGCATTCCTCACAGTCTTCACTGTCCTCGCTGTCTTCACGGTCTTCAATTTCCTCGTCATTGTCCTCATCGCGGTCTGCGCCGGCGTACTCTTCCGCTCCGCTGGATCCGTCCGCCCGACACACAGCATCCGGGCATCGGTCCGAGACTGCCGCCGGCCTGCCGACATTGATCCCGCGCGCTTTCAGCTCCTGCCGGAGCCTGTCCAGCAGCTCGTTTGCGGCCGCACTTTTTTCAGCTGACGACATTCCTCTCCAGATGTTCCAGACTTCCTCTTCCGTCTGCCTTTCTGCACGCCTCTTCAGAAGGCTCCCCACTGCCATATCGGCAAAGAACAGGACCGCAGACCAGATCATCAGGGAGGTATTCCCGCTCACCGCTCCCCCGATAAAGACCCCGATCAGCATCGGGACAAGAAGCCAGGTCAGAACAACTGCCTTTTCTGCTTTATTCATCTTGCTCCCCCTTTTTCACATCGGGCGTTTTCCGCACGAAGAAGGTGTCGTGCTCACCGTCGTAATAATACCCGCCGTTCCTCGCGCGCACCCGTCTGATCGGCACACCGAGATCCGCCAGATCCTTCAGGCTCCGTCCCACCGTCTTCCGGGAACAGGAAATGCCGCTTTCATTGAGAAAATTCACGATTTGCGTCTGGGAAACCGGAAAAGCAGGAGAAGTGTAGTTGTACAGGACCCGCAGGATCTGTACGATAATTGTTTTTTTCGTATGGATGTGCATGTCTGAACCCTCCTCATTTCTATTATATCAGATCGGAGCGGACAAAAAGTGCCCACGGATGCCGCCGGGAAAATTTTTTCATCAAAAAACCGGATTCTGATGAAATCTCCCCTTCGGAAGCGACTGCGGAACCAAGCCGGCGCGGCCACCCCGTGGGGCAGGCATGCCACGCTGCGCTCGGGGCATCGCCCCGCATCCCCACAGCAAACACCGTTCCGGGTATACAGCCGTTCTGCCGCGGCAGGTCAGGCGAGCCGTGCTGCACCTTGTTTCCGTGAATCGCCGTGTGTTTGGTCCCCGCCGGATACAGAGAACGCCTCCGCAGAAGAGCCTGCTCCGGGCAGTAAAAAGCGGTC
>CASFDI010000072.1 GCA_949293405.1 uncultured bacterium
GCGGTGCCGGCCGGACCGGCTGATCCTGTGCGAGGGAGAGACTGCGCAGGTCACCTGCACCGATATTGCCGTGGAAATCCGCGGTCTGAAATACGGCATTCTGCTGAGAACGGAGGAAGAACATGCACTTTAATGTACGGGATGAAATCATTGCCCTGACGCCGAAATGGACGGGCGAGCGTTTTCCGGACGGCCGTCCCCGCGTGGCCGACCGGTACCTCAAGGCCCTGCACAACCTGACGCTGGAAGAAGTATGGAAACCCATCTTTGTCCTGGGGTACGAAAACCAATTTGAAGGCAGGCTGCAGGTTTTACATGACGACGGCCGGAAACTGGTCGGGCGAGCGGTGACCGCCACCTTCGCCCCCACACGCCCTGATCTGCACGAAGCCGCTTTCGCGGCCGGGATGGCGGAAGGGCGGCACGGCAACTACAACCAGTGGGTGATCGATTCGTTGGTGGAGGGTGATGTGGTGGTGGCCGACATGTATGACAAAATCTACAAGGGGACCTTTCTGGGGGGCAACCTGACCACTGCCATCCGCACACGGACCCGGACCGGGGGCGGGGTGATCTGGGGCGGCATCCGGGATGTGGAGCAGATGAAGAAAGTGGAGGGGGTTCAGGTGTATTACCGCGGCATTGACCCCACTCCTATCCGCGATTTTGTGATGACCGGATTCAATACCCCGACCCGTATCGGAAACGCCATCGTACTGCCGGGAGATGTGGTATTCGGCGCGGGAGGGGGCGTGCTGTGTATTCCCGCGCATCTGGTGGCGCAGGTGGTGGACGGTGCGGCGAAGACGCAGGTCAAGGATCTTTTCGGCTTTGAGATGATTGCGCAGAACCGGTTCACCACCGCGCAGATCGACCGGAATACCTGGACTGAACCAATGCTTGATCTGCTGACCGCCTTCATCCGCGAGGATCCGCGCGGCGAGCCCTACCGTACGCTGGACTGGTCGGAGGAATACCGGCTCGCGCGCGAAGGTGACCCGAACGACACCCAGACCGCACTGTGAGGACGCCATGCTGCTGACCGATTATTTTACCGACAAGGAAGACCTTACCTGGACCTATGCGCTGCAGTGCGGGGTGCGGCACGGGGTGATCCGGCTGCCCGAAGACCCTGCCTTTGATCTGAACTCATACACGCACTGGAAGGAGCTGTATGACCGGTTCCGCGCCCGGGGGATTACTCCGGTAGTGGTTGAACCGCTGCCCAACCGGCTACACGACCACATCAAAACAGGTGACCGGCTGCGCGACGCAGCCATTGAACAGGTGAACGGCATGTTTCCCATCATGGAACGGCTGGGCATCCGGACGCTGTGCTTCAATTTCATGGCGTATGTGGGATGGACCCGCACCACGGCGGAAGAGCACGAGAGGGGCGGGGCGCTGGTCACCGCTTTTGACCTTGCAGAGTACCGCCCGGGACCGCAGCGCATCACACAGGCGCAGCTGTGGGACAACTATGCCCTTTTTCTGAAAGCAGTTGTCCCGCATGCAGAGAAACACGGCATCCGGCTGGCACTGCATCCCGATGATCCGCCGCTGCCCGCGTTGGGCGATGTGGAACGCATTCTGATATCCCCTGAAGCAGTGGAGCATGCCGTGCGGGGTATCTGCGACAGCCCTGCCCTGGGCATCACCTTCTGTCAGGCCACCTTCCGGATGATGGGGGCGGACCTTTACACCCTGCTGCCCCGGCTTGCCGACAAGGTTTTTTTCGTACATTTCCGCAATGTGACCGGCACGGCCGGGAAATTCCGGGAAACCTTTCACGACAACGGGGACATCGACATGGCACGCATGGCGGCCCTGTATCTCCGCCACACCCCCGATGTACCCATCCGGGTGGACCATGTCCCGCGCATGGCGGCGGAACAGGCAGGCAGTGCAGGCTACACGGCACTGGGGCGCCTGTTTGCCATCGGATATCTCAAAGGACTGTTGGAAGGAGCACAAACACATGTTTGATCTGAACGGAAAACGGGCTCTGGTAACCGGAGCCACGCAGGGCATCGGCTTCGCCGTTGCGCAGGTTCTTGCCGGGCACGGCGCACAGGTATATGTGGGCGGAGGCTCCGATCCGGAGAAATGCAGACGCGCGGCGGCGCAACTTCCGGGTGCCCGCCCCGCTTTCTGCGATCTTGCCCTGCCGGACTGTGCCGGGCGCCTGTATGCACAGACCGGAGAAATCGATATTCTGGTGCTCAATGCCAGCATCCAGATCCGCGCCCCCTGGGACAGGATCACTCCGGAACAGTTTGAGCGCCAGGTGAAAGTCAACTGGCAGGCCTCCCTTGCTCTGATCAAGGCCTATGCGCCCGGCATGCAGGCACGCGGATGGGGGCGCATTCTGACAATCGGAAGCGTACAGCAGTATAAACCCCACCCCGACATGCTGGTATACGCAGGTACCAAGGCGGCGCAGATGAGCATGGTGCAAAATCTGGCAAAGCAACTGGCTTCCTCCGGCGTCACGGTGAACAATCTCTCCCCCGGCGTCATTGCCACCCCGCGCAACCAAGAGGCTCTCGCCGACCCGGTCTATGAAAAGCGTGTGCTCTCCGGCATTCCGGCCGGATATGCCGGACAGGCGCAGGACTGTGCGGGGGGCGCTCTGCTGCTCTGCTCGGAGGAAGGGCGCTATATCACCGGGACCGATCTGCTGATCGACGGCGGCATGCACCTGTAAGGAGCGCACCGGTATATACAGCGTATTGCCGCGCCGGGACAGAGGGGGAAAAACTCTCCCGGAGCACAAAAACATCGTACGGCAGTCACCTTATTCATACAATGGGCGCCCGGCCGGGACACAGAAAAAGTGAGCCGGCAGCCTTCCCATACCATGCACATCCGCCCGGAACACGGAAAAAGCATCCGGCGATCATCCCACACCATGCGCACCCGTAAGGGATCCGGAAAAAGCCGTACAGAGTTCCCCCATGCAATGCGCACCCACCCGGAACACCAGAACGGGTCTGCCGGTCAGCGCAGGCAGCGGATCACGCCCGCAACAGGTCATGCGCAGCAGTCGGGACCGGCTGTCCCGCCGATGCTTCCGCCGGCAGGTAACCGGCAATAGGTCCCCGGCGCCGGGTCTGCCCGGCAAGTTGACAAATCCCGCCTTTTGTGTTATGCTGTTGACGGAACCACGGTTCCCCGGCAGATCCGGTCCGATCTGCCGGGGATTTCCGATATAATGAGGTGCTGATGAACAATCCTTTTTCCGATCTGAGCCGGTTTGAGCGGGTCCTGTGGGTGTGCTCGCTGCTGGTGGTTGCCCTCTCCTTTGCCGCGGCCGGTCTGCTTTCGGGTGCGCCCGATCCGCTCTCCATGGCTGCTTCCCTGATCGGCGTCACGGCGCTGATTTTCGTATCCAAGGGTTATGTGCTGGGGCAGGTGCTCACCGTGATCTTTGCACTGTTTTACGGTGCCGTTTCCTTTCACTTCCGCTATTACGGAGAGATGATCACCTACCTCGGCATGACTGCCCCGGTGGCGCTCTGTGCCACGGTCAGCTGGATCCGTCATCCGTACCGCAAGAGCCGCGAGGTGACAGTCAGCCATGTGTCGCCGCGGCAGTCTGTACTGCTGGTATTGCTGACAGGAGCGGTGACCGCCGGGTTCTATTTTCTGCTTGCCGCGCTGGATACCGGGCGGCTGGCGGTGAGTACGGTCTCGGTTGCAACCAGTTTTCTTGCCTCCTCCCTGACCGTGCTGCGCAGTCCCTTTTACGCCTGCGCTTATGCGGCAAACGATGTGGTCCTGATCCTGCTGTGGATTTTTGCCGCCGCAGAGGACCCTGCCTACCTGCCCATGACCGCCTGCTTTTTCATGTTTCTGTGCAATGACCTGTACGGGTTTCACAACTGGCGCGTCATGCAGAAAAGACAGCGCGGGCCGATTGACAAGAGCGCCTCCGGTATGCTACAATAACCGTAGCGCATTCGAATGCTGCGGGATTCCGCATAACCGGAGGACATGATGGAAAATTACGAATTTTACAGACAGACCGTTTTCGAACTGCTGCACTTTGAAAAGCCCGATCTGGAGATCACCTACGAATCCTGCGAAGGTGTGTATGTCCGCTGCACCGACGCCCGTCGGGCCACCGTGGGCGGCGCGCACCCTTATATGCTCTGCAGGGCGCTTTTCCTGCTGGCAAGACACCTCAAGGCGGGTGAAACTGACTTTGAGATCCGCCAGCAGGCGCATTTCGACGACTGCGGCGTCATGCTCGACTGCTCACGCAACGGTGTCATGACCACCGAGGCGGTCAAGCGCTATATCCGCTTTCTGGCCGCATTGGGGCTCAATTTCCTGATGCTGTACACCGAAGATACCTACGAAATCCCGGAATACCCCTTCTTCGGATATCTGCGCGGGCGCTATACGGCGGACGAGCTGCGTGAAATCGACGACTACGCCGCGCGGTTCGGCATTGAGGTCATCCCCTGCATCCAGACGCTGGGACACCTGGAGCAGTTTTTGCAATGGCCCGAAGGGCGGGCCTTTTCGGATACACGATCCGTGCTGCTGATTGACGATGAAAAGACCTACGCGTTCATTGAAGCCGCGATCCGTACCCTGCGCGGATGCCTGCGCACCCGCCGCATTCATATCGGTATGGACGAAGCGCACGATGTGGGGCGCGGCAGATTTCTCGATCTGCACGGATGGGAAAACCGTTTTGATATGCTCAACCGTCACCTCGGTCGGGTGGTTGAAATCTGCAAGCGGTATGACTTCCGTCCCATGATGTGGTCGGACATGTATTTCCGTCTGGGATCTCCCGACGGACGGTACTATGTAAGTGAAGAAGTCGACTTCCCCGCCTCGGTAACCGACCGTATTGCCGATGTGGACATGGTGTACTGGGACTACTACAGCCCCGATGTGGCACACTATGACCTGCAACTGCGCTCGCATGCGCATCTGGGCAGGCCGGTGTTGTTTGCCGGCGGGATATCGATCTGGTACGGACAGCTGCCCTGGCACGACGAAACAGTGCGCAATTCACACGCCGCCATGCAGGCCTGCCTCAAAAACGGCGTGCGATCGGTGTTTGCCACCATGTGGGGGGACGACGGAGCGGAAACCAATGTCTTCTACTCAGTTCCCTATCTGCCCATCTATGCGGAATACTGCTACTGCGGTGCAGACGCACGCGAAGAAGACATGCGCGCCGACGCCGAGTTTCTGACCGGCGTGCCCTACCGCACCCTGGAAGCGCTGGGGTCCTATCACATGCATCTGGACGGTGCTGCGCTGCGCGGCAAACCGCTCTTCTACAATGACCCGCTCTACAACCTGCTGCCCTACACTCCCGAACAGGTCCGCCGGATGTGCGACATTCTGCGCGACGCCCGCGATGTGGTCGGCAGAACCCGCTTCCCGGACGACGGTCTGCGCACCGGAGCCTATGCCGGGTGCGTACTGGACATCACCATCCTCAAGGGAGAGCTGTTCCTGCACCTGCGCGACGCTTACCGCGCGGGGGACCGCGCCTTCCTGACCGAAGCGGCAGAACATCTTATTCCCCGATTGATCCGGCGCTTCGGAGACCTGGCACGCATTCACCGGGATGCATGGGCCAGCACTTACAAGAACTTCGGCTACGAGGTGATTTCGCACCGTTACGGCGGTTCGGTTAACCGTCTGAAAGACATCCGGATGATTCTGCAGGACTATCTGGCGGGTAAAACCCCCGTGATTGAAGAACTGGAAGCCGTGCAATATCCGGTATCACGCACACAGAGGGCATCCTCTTTCTTTACCCCGTCCCAGATTTACTGAGCCGGATTACGCTCTGGCAAAAATACGGAAATAAGCAGAAATAAAATGAAAACAGAACTGATCACGCTCCGGGAAGGCTTCGAGCACGGAAAATCCTGCTTCACGCAGGCGCGCGTGGGCCTGACTCCCGCAGAAGCGGTACTGACCATGCAGCCGCTGGACCTGCGCGGCAGCGATGTATACGGACGGGTACACAGCAGTTACGCTGCCCGTCCGGGGTTCTCTTTCTCCACACCCCTGGAACAGCCCGACCTGCATGTAGGAGATTTTCAGACCGTGGATCTGTATCCGCAGTACCATGAACAGACCGGGGTGCTGCTGTCGACAGGGGCAGGGCTGCACTATGTGGGCGATGAGCCGCCGAAGGTGGACCGTGAGGCCCCTCTGATGACCTGCTACACCACCTACCGGCCTGAAACACACGACTGGACGCCCGCGCGCATGCTCACCGAACCTGACGGGACTCCGGTCACGGCCATTACTGCCGGCTGCGTACAGCGTGCCGACCTTGCGGACGGCACGGTTCTTTTGCCGGTCTGCACCGGAAGCAGAAAGACCAGAATGCGGGTGCAGATCCTGCGCTGTTCCTTTGACGGCACCACCCTCACCGTCCGGGAGCGCAGTCCCGAGATTGCCGCTGAAGAAGAACCGCGGGGACTGTCCGAGCCTTCGCTCATCCGGTACGGAGAGCGGTTTTTCCTGACACTGCGCGCCGATTCCCGCGGATATGTGACCGTGAGCGAGGACGGCATGCATTTTGCCCCTCTGCGTCCCTGGTGCTGGGACACCGGCCTTGAGGTCCCCACCTACAACACCCAGCAGCACTGGCTCTCAAACACCGAGGGCCTGTTTCTGGTCTACACTCGCCGTGACGGCAAGAACGACCATGTCTTCCGCAACCGCGCCCCTCTCTACATGGCGCGCGTGGACACCGAACGGATGTGTCTGCTGCGCGACAGTGAACGGGCCCTCACGCCCGAGCGCGGCGCGCGGACCGGAAATTTCGGCGTCACGCGTGTGAGCGACCGGGAGAGTTGGGTCGTGGTTGCCGAATGGATGCAGCCGTTAGGCTGTGAACGGTACGGCAGCAACAACGCGGTCTTTCTTACCCGCGTGATTGCGGACAACGCACAGCCCTGATTCCCTCAGTTTCTCTACCTGCGGCACGCCGGTTCCGGAAATGAAACATGTTCAGAATGATTCCGAAGGCGCCACACAGGCAACCGTATGTTCTTTCAGGAGGCTTTCATGTATACACTCACGCTTACCGTCTCTGAGGACGAATACTGGTGGGGCGGATGTGCGGACGACGGCGTCCGCATGCCGTTCTGCACCGCCGACACCTTTCAGCGCTGCCTCGACCCCAATCCTACCACCAATCAGGCAGTCCCCCTGCTGCTTTCCAGCCGCGGCCGATCTGTTTTCTGTGAGAGCGGCTTCACCTTCCGTATGGAAGATGGCAAACTGACCGTCACCTCCGTAAAATCCCCCCTCATTCTGAGCGAAGGGCAGGGGTCGCTTGCCGGGGCCTTCCGCGATGCCGCGGCAAACCATTTTCCGCCCGCCGGGCAGATGCCGGACGAACGGATGTTCACCCTGCCGCAGTACAACACCTGGATTGCATTCCTGTACAATCAGGAGCAGGAGGGGATTCTGCGCTATGCGGAAGAGATCCTGGCAGAGGGGTACCCCGCGGGAGTCCTGATGATCGACGATGGCTGGCAGTGTGACTACGGCACCTGGGAGTTCAACCGGGCCTCCTTCCCTGACCCCGCCGCTATGGTGCGCCGGCTGCACGATCTGGGGTTCTCCGTGATGCTGTGGGTCTGTCCCTTTGTTTCTCCGGACAGCGTGGTGTACCGCGCTCTGCGCGATCGCGGACTGCTGGTGCGTGCGGCCGACGGCGAACCCGCAATCAAGCGCTGGTGGGACGGATATTCCGCCGTGCTGGATCTCTCCAACCCTGCGGCAGAGGCATGGATGCATGAACAACTGTCCCATCTGATGTCGGATTACGGCGTGGACGGGTTCAAGTTTGACGCAGGGGACGCCATCTATTACAGTGAAGACGACCGGACATACGCCCCGACCGATCCCAACCGGCAGAGTGAGGCATGGGCAAGGCTGGGCAGCCGCTACCGGTTCAACGAATACCGCGCCTGCTTCGGATGTTCCGGTCTGGGGCTGGCACAGCGCCTGCGCGACAAACTGCACCGCTGGGATGAAAACGGCGTGAGCTCCCTGATCCCGAACGCTCTTGCGGAAGGGATCATCGGTCACCCCTTTGTCTGTCCCGATATGATCGGGGGAGGTGAATCTCAGAATTTCACCGAAAACGCCGGCCATCTGGACGCCGAGCTGTTCGTGCGGTATGCACAATGCGCCGCCCTGATGCCCATGATGCAGTATTCCGCCGCTCCCTGGAGAGTTCTGGACCGGGAACACGCCGACCTGTGCCGTGCGGCGGCCGATCTGCACACTGCCCATGCGCCCCTGATCCTGGATCTGGCGCGCCGGGCGTGCAGAACCGGAGAGCCGATCATCCGCTATCTCTCCTATGTGTTTCCGGACGGCGGGTTTGAAAAGGTGACCGACCAGTTCCTGCTGGGAGACCGCCTGCTGGTCGCTCCGGTCCTCCGCAAAGGGGAGCGCAGCCGTACCGTCGTCTTCCCTGACGGGGTCTGGGAGGCGCCCGACGGCACCCGGTATACCGCGGGCACGCACACCGTTCCGGCCCCGCTTGATACCCTGCCGCATTTTTACCGTCGCGACTCATAATTCAGGACAGCCGGTCCGGCAAATTGCCGGACCGGCTGTCCTGTGTCAGAAAAACCGAAGGAGCAGGGGGACGGGGAGAGACCGTATCAGGAACATCGGAAAATCAGAGCGCGGTCTCATCGCGCAGTCTGCGCATGACCTGCAGGGCAACCGCCGCATCGGTATCAAACTGCGCCGCACTGCCTTCAATGCTCACACCGCCGTCATAATGCGCCATGGCAAGCGCACGGAAGAAGGGACGGTGCCGGTCCGCTTCCGCCTCAGTGGGAAATTGTCTGCCGCTGCAGTCCGCAATATGAATATGGGAAAGCAGTTTTCCTGTTGCGGTCAGGTCAGCAGGATTTTCCCGATTGCGCTGTACATGGAACAGGTCCGCCAGAAGACGGATGTGAGGCCGGTCCGCATCCTGCGCCAGCCAATACCCGTCCATGACCGTATTGACTATGTTGCATTCCGCATAACTGAGCGGCTCAATGACCAGCGTCATGCCGAAATCGGCAAAATAACTCTCGCACAGCCGCAAAAAGGCAATCAACTGCATCCGGGCGACATCGTGCGGAAATCCGGGTGGACATCTCCGGGCCGCACCGCTGCCGAACACCACGAAAGAAGTGCCCAACCGCTTTGCCACCGGCAGGGTCTGCTCCAGATAGCGTCGTGCCTCCCCCAGGTCTGCCTGTGGACCGGTCAGCGGCAGGCGCTGCGGGAAGAAACCGTTCATCGAACGGCAGTACAGCCCGGTTTCATCCAGCCGGCGCAGAACCCGCGCGCACGCCTCCTCATCCAGCGCCGTAGCCTTCTGATAACTGAATTCCACAAAATCATATCCCAGTTCCCCGAGTCTTGTCAGGCGCGCGTCGTTCTGTTCGTCCAGCGGCAGGCCGGTACAGCATCCCAGTTGCATCATGATCCACTCTCCGTTTCTTTTCTGTCGTATTGCCGGGGGACAGCCTCGCCGTCCCAGGTATAAAGATACAGTGATACCTGCTGAATCAGGCTCTCGGTCAGGGCCAGCCGCGCACGCACCGGAAGCCGTTCGGTTTTGCGCAGCAGTGCCCGCAGGTAGCGCATGCGTTCCTGCGGATCGGTCTGCTGTGCCGCGACCAGCGCAGACACTTCCACTTCCAGCAGTCTGGCCAGTGCGGGCAGCTGTTTCATATAGGATTCGGAGCGGCCGTGACGCCAGTTGCTCACCGTTTTCGCAGGAAGATGAGCCGCCCGTTCAAACGCCGTGTCGGTGCCGTACCGCTCGGCTATCACCGCAAGCAGCCGATCCGCTATCGGGGTGGTGAGATTTTCCTTCTTCTCTTCTTTTTCTTTTTTCTCTTTCATCTGCGACCGCCCTGTCTGCCCTTTTTACGGGCTGAAAAGCCAAAGACTCCAAGCCGTCTTCCCAATGCAAAATAGGCACCGTGCGCATAAGCACACAGAGAGGCGCGCTCCAGGTGCAGCTTTCCCCCCCGGTCCAGCAGACTCTCCTCCACCGTCACCCCCACAATGTCCGCCACAAACATGTCGTGACTGCCCAGCGACACCCGCTCGCTGACCCGGCACTCCAGCGAAAGCGGACTTTCCGCAATGGACGGTACATCAATTACAGAAGATGGGATAGGGGTCAGTCCGGTTTTTGCAAATTTATCTACTTTTGCGCCGGTGTACATCCCGCAGAAATCGGCGGCACGCGCCAGGGATTCGGTACACAGATTGATGACAAAGAACGGGTGTGCGGTCAAAAGTTGATGCGAATGGCGGGTAGGCCGGACCGAAATATAGGTCTTGGGCGGTGTGGTGGCCAGAATACCGGTCCACGCAACCGTAATAATATTGGGCGCATCGGCAGTCCCCACCGTCACCAGTGCCGGGGGCACCGGTGCCAGCATGGCGCCGCCGCGCCAGTTGATTCTCGCCATCTGTCTTCTCCTTATATAGCCGGCTGTGTGATATCATCTGCCGCCGCGATGGCCTCCCCCGCCTCCGCGGCCGCCCGTCCTTCCTCCGCCGCTGCGGCCGCTGCCGCCCGTAGAGCGCGGCAATGCAGTCTTGCTGACAAAAGAGCCCTGAAAACTGTCGCTGCGTTCCGTAAGATCCAGCCGGGCATAGCGGTCCAGCGGGTAGATCTGAGAGCGCACTTTACTGCGGTACCTGAATACCACCACACCCACACAGATGCCGCCCGTACACACCCCGGCAATCAGTCCGAGCAGAATCCCGGCCGTCCAGTTGAATGCCAGTGCGTCCTGCATCATGTCAAGATACATCGTCAGTCCTGCAGCAAGGCGGCCGCCTTTGATATCCGCATAGACCGCATCCAGCATCGCGTTCGCTTCGCTGTCCTTGATCTTCCGGTCCGCTTTCCCGTAGGTATACAGATCGTAATAATACTCGTCGTCCCAACTGCCCCGCGTCACGATCAGGATCACCGTGCTCTCGCTTTGGGACCGTCCGATCTCACTCATCAGATCCTGACCCCAGAGCATGCTGCCGGTGGTAGCAATCAGAAACCGCGTCCCGGTCTCCTCTTCAGCCTGCCGCGCCCGCGCGGTAAGAGAGGCAATTTCCTCATCCGTGAGGAAGCCGGCGCGGTCGTATACAAGAATCTCCCCATCCGATGCGCCCCACGCCGGAACCGCGCACACCCCGGCGACAAGAAGGCAGATCAGAAGCACCGCACAGATCAGCCGCATCCGCTTCATAGCAAAAACCCTCCGATCAGAAGGCCCAGTGCGAACAGCGCCGCAAATACGCCACCAAACAGAGCAAGCAGTTTGTACCGGCTGACCGGCAACTCCCCGTAGATTTTTCCGGTACAGCCGTTCATGGCGTATGTATAATCGCGTTTCTTCCCTTTATATATCAGCAGCCAGATCGGCATCAGAGTGTATTCCCAGTGGCTCTTGCGGATATTGAGCCCACATTCACGCAGGTTCACGGTTGTGTATCCCTGAACGGTTGCACGGAGCAACTGCTCGGCATACAGATACATCCGGGAACGGACCTCGTCCGTCAGCGACTGACGCTCAATGTCGCGCTTCTTGGCCAGAAAGCCCGACAGATAAGGCATGGAAAAAGGCTCCAGCGCATCCGACGGATACGGAAGGATCCCCTCCAGCATCTGTTTGTCAGCCTGGGAAAAGGCGGAGGTGGTAATATCCTCAAAATGAATGTTCCCCGCCCGCGAAATGCCGAAATGTGAGGTTTCGGTATACCGGTACCGGCTGTCCGACCAGGTACGCACCTTTGTGGCACTCCCCGCCGCACGGGCATCGGTATCCGCATCGGTCACCCAGAAGGGGTAATAAATGCCACGGATTTTGTCGGCCTGCGACTTGCGGAAAAAGCCGCGCGGCACAAACCATTTCTTTTTCGCGAACGACAGAAAGCGCTGTTCCGCCTCTTCCCGGTCAAACCGGAAGGGCACTACTTTGTCCGGGCGCATCTGACCGGACAGTTTTCCTCGCAGTACAACCGGATTATGACAGTAGCAGCAGAAATCCGCTGCCGTATGTTCGTCCGCCGATATCTCGGCACCGCAGTTGGGACAGTAATACTCGCGCATGCTCTCGCAGTATTCTTCCCCCTGCTTTGCCGCTTCTTCCGCTTTCTTCTGTGCATCCGACCCTTCCAGTTCGGCAAGGTCAAACTCCGACAGGCAGAACTCGCAGCAGAACTTCTGCTTTTCCGCATTGAAAGCAAGTCCTGCGTCACAGTTGGGACACCGGAAAGCTACCGTGCTGTCAGCCATCGTCTTCTTCTCCCGTTTCAGAAATCAGGGGCGTTTGCTTCCGCAGTCGGGACAGAATTTATCGTCTGCATCGTTCGCCCGACCGCATTTCGGGCACGCCCAACCTGCAGCGGGGCGCGGCTTGCCGCATTCTGAGCAGAATTTACCGGTATTGACCGCGCCGCAGGAGCAGGTCCAGCTTTCCGCTGCTGCCGGGCGGGGTTTGCCGCATTCCGAGCAGAATTTACCGGTATTGACCGCGCCGCAGGCACAGGTCCAGCCCTCTGCCGCGGCCGCTTTCCGCTGTGCCGCTTCGTGCTCGCGGCTGAGCTGTGCCTGATTGGAGGCGCTGGCCGCCGCAAACAGGTTTCCTCCTGCCTGCATGCCCATCCCCAGGCCCATGAACGCCGCAGTACTGCCGTTGCTGTTGCTGCCCGCCGCCTCAAAGCCGCGTGCCATAGCCCCCTGCACATATCCTTCACGCACTGCCGCGTCACCCAGCATAGCGCCCTGGTTGCGCATGTTGATCAGTTTCTGCGACTCTTCGTCATAAGAAATGCTCGCAATTCCGACCGACTGGATCTCCATGCCGCGCATGCCCTTCCAGTCTCCGTCCAGCGTATCCGCCATGTATTTGGAAAGTTCGCGTCCTTTGGACGCCACATGAGAAATCCGGATGCCGTCCACCGACATCTGGTTGATCGCGCTCTGCAGCGCTTCCAGGAACTCGTTCAGATACTGCTCATTGATATCCGTGATGTCCACGCGCGTGCTGTTGCGCGGTACTGCTTCCGCATAAAACAGCAGAGGATTCGTGATCTTGACGGAATAGGTGCCGTGCGCACGCAGGAACAATTCCGAATTGTAGAAATTGTCAAAATAGTTGAGCGGACTGCGGGTGCCGAACTTGATTCCTTTGATCTCCTGCAGGTTGATATAGAAAACCTGCTGCTTGCGCGAAGGAACACCGCTGTACCGCACGCGTCCGAACGCCTCAGCGAGGGAAGCGCCGAACTCGCCGTTGAACAGCGAGGGGGACGAACTGTTGTCCACCTTGAAATACCCGGGCTCCGCGGTGTAATCCACCACTTTTCCCCCGTCCACAAGCAGCATGAACTGATTGTCGTATACATGAATGACGGAGCCGTTGCTGATGATGTCCTCGGTCCCTTTTTTATTGGTAAACCGACGGTCACCCGGACGGACAGTTACCCCCTTGGTAAACACGGTGGTATCGGACATGTTGTCCGCTTCGATGACTTCCTGCCACTGGTCCGCAAGGCCGCCTCCGACGGCGCCGAGCACTGCTCTGATGATTCCCATAGCACTTCTCCTTCTGTAAAACGCCTTCCGGCGTACTTCATCATCCCTATTATACAACATCGCCACCCGGATTGCAAGAGAGAATCCTTGCCGCCGCTTCGGGCATCTCAAAAAAATAAAAAAACTCTTGACAAGACGCACCCGGTTGTGCTATGATAGGTGCAACATTGAGAAAAGGAGCCTTTGGCATGCGTCACAACTGCTTTTTCGGGTTTGCATATTACTTTTACTTTTTCCGGAAAGTAAAAGCGATTTGTGCTGCCTGAAAGAGAACGCTTGCCCGGGATCCGGGATCAGAGGAGTCTGCAGTGCAATCGCTGCAGGCTCCCTTTTTTTATCATTTACACAAACAAGGAGTATAGAATCATGGTTGCGGTCATCAAACAGGGCACTACGGAAAAACAGTTGGGAGAGCTGGTCGCCTGGCTGGAGGATATGGGGCTTACCGCCCATATCTGCAAAGGACAGCAGCAAACCATCGTCGGACTGATCGGAGACACCAGCCGGGTGGATGCAGAATTACTTGAAAGTCTGTCCATCGTGGACTCAGTCAAACGCATATCCGAAAAATTCAAGAGCGCGAACCGCAAGTTCCATCCGGACGACACGGTGGTGCGCGTCGGATCAGTCGCTATCGGAGGAGGCAATTTCGCGGTGATCGCGGGCCCCTGCTCTGTGGAAAGCCCCGAGCAGATTTCGGGTATTGCCGAAGCGGTCAAGGCGGCGGGAGCCACCCTTTTGCGCGGCGGCGCATTCAAGCCCCGCACCTCCCCCTACGACTTCCAGGGTCTGCGCGCACAGGGCATTGAACTGCTGCTGCATGCCAAGGAAAAGACGGGCATGCCCATCGTCACCGAAATCATGGACGCCTCTCACCTGCCCCTGTTCGAAAATGTGGATGTCATTCAGGTGGGCGCACGCAACATGCAGAACTTCGAGTTGCTCAAGGAACTGGGCATGATCCGCAAGCCCATTCTGCTCAAACGCGGACTGGCAAACACGCTCTCCGAACTGCTCATGAGCGCCGAATACATCATGGCAGGCGGCAATGAACAGGTGATCCTGTGCGAACGCGGAATCCGGACCTTCGAGACCTACACGCGCAATACGCTGGACATCTCCGCCGTCCCCATGCTCAAGGAACTGTCGCATCTGCCGGTCGTGGTGGATCCCTCACATGCCACCGGCATGTCGCGCCTGGTGCGCCCGATGGCGCTTGCCGCTGCTGCGGCAGGAGCTGACGGATTGATGATCGAGGTACACAACAATCCGCAGCAGGCGCTGTGCGACGGCGCACAGTCTCTGACGCCCGCCGAGTTTGCCGATGTGATGAAGAGTGTCACCAAAGTCCGGGAGGCGATCCGGTCATGAACATCGGTGTGGTGGGGCTGGGACTGATCGGCGGCTCGGTTGCCGCAGCGATGCACGGAGCCGGGCACACGGTTTACGGGACAGACCGGGATCATGCGGCCTGCTCTCTTGCCGTGGTACGCGGACTGATTACGGATTTTCTGACCGATGACAGAATTGCCGCATGTGAGGCACTGATCATCGCACTGTATCCGGAAGAGACCTGTGCGTGGCTGCGCGAACACCGTGACACCGTCGCACCCGGAACGCTGGTCATGGATACCGCGGGGGTAAAGCGGGCGGTATGTGACACCGGATTTGAACTGGCAAAAGAGCGGGGGTTTACCTTCGTAGGCATACATCCGGTAGCGGGAAGTGAAAAAAGCGGCACCGCAGCCGCAACACCCGACCTGTTCCGGGGCGCATGTTGCGTCATGGTGCCCCCGGTCTATGACGATATCCGTCTGCTCGAACGGGTCAAACATGCCCTCTCTCCGCTCGGATTCGGAAAATGGATGGTAACCACCGCCGAAAAGCATGACCGGATCATTGCCTACACCTCACAGTTGCCGCATGTAATCTCCAACGCCTATGTTCAGAATCCTACTTTTTCCGAGCGGGAAGGCTTTTCGGGCGGCAGTTTCCGGGATCTGACGCGCACTGCCGCGCTCAACGCCCCCCTGTGGAGCCAGCTGTTTCTGGAAAACCGCGAATCCCTGACCGGAGAACTGGACCGTCTGATTGCAACGCTCACGGCATACCGCACCGCCATTTCCGAAAACGACCCGACGCGACTGGAAGAACTGATTGCCGCCGGAGAAAGGAATATCCATGCAGACCGTAGCCGTTGACACCGCTTCCCCCTACCGTGTTCATATCGGACCGGATGTGCTCGGGTCCTGCGCGTCTCTGGTAAAGCGGCAGACCGAGCGCGCGGTACTGGTGACCGACCGCACGGTGGGACCGCTGTATGCCGGGCGCGTACTGGACGCACTGGCTCCCCTGTGCCGCCAAACGCCCCTGGTGTTTACTCTTCCGGCGTCGGAAGAGGCAAAAAGCGGAACCTGGTATCTGTCCCTGCTCTCCTTTCTTGCTGAGCATCGGATCAGCCGTTCCGACCGGCTGTGTGCTCTGGGCGGCGGAGTGGTCAGCGACCTGTGCGGCTTTGCCGCCGCCACCTATCTGCGCGGCATCCGGTTTGTGACCCTGCCCACCACGCTGCTTTCCGATGTGGATGCTTCCGTGGGCGGAAAAACCGCCATCAACCTACCAGAAGGAAAAAATCTGGCGGGAGCCTTCTGTCAGCCCGAAGCGGTGCTGATTGACACCCGGTTTCTGAGCACCCTTCCGGATGAGATTTACCGGGACGGCTGCGCGGAGGTACTCAAATACGGTCTGCTGGAAGGCGGGGAACTGCTCACGCGTCTGGAATCTGCCCCCTTGCCCGACCACAGAGAAGACCAGAACCTGCAGAGCGATATCATTACAGAGTGTGTGCGCATCAAGGCACGCATTGTCTCCCGGGACGAGCACGACACCGGCGAGCGTGCCCTGCTCAATCTGGGTCATACCCTGGGGCACGGTGTGGAACAGGTCAGCGGCTTTACCATCCCGCACGGCAGGGCTGTGGCCATCGGCATGGCGGCCGCAACGCGTGCCGCCGCTCATCTGGGGCTGTGCGATCCGGCACTGGTCGGCCGGGTGGAGCGCCTGCTCACCGCTTACCGGCTGCCGGTGCGCTCGCCCTATCCGGCGTCCGATCTGCTGGACGCCATGTACCGGGACAAGAAAGTGAGCGGAGACCGGATCACCCTCATCCTGCCCAAAGCGCCGGGCAACTGCATCCGGCAGTCCTTCCCGGTAGAACAGCTGGCGGAGGTGTTCGGATGAATCTGCACATTCTGCACGGCGATGTTCCGGAGCAAATACCCGCCTGTCCTTCCAAATCCTATGCCCATCGCGGCATGATTGCAGCCGCGCTGGGTGAGAGCGAAACGCTGGTGGCGTGCGGTGCACCCAACCGGGATATCGAAGCCACCGCGCGCGTGCTGCGTGCACTGGGCGCCCGGGTGGATGCCGTCCCGGAAGGCTTCCGGATTTCCCCGATCACCGCTGTTCCCACACAGGCATATTGCGATGCGGGGGAGAGCGGTTCCACCCTGCGCTTTCTGGTTCCGGTGGCGGCCGCTCTGGGATGCCATGCCCGCTTTGTCGGGCACGGCAAACTGCCCGGTCGTCCCATGGAGCCGCTGTATGCAGCGCTGCGTGCCGGCGGCGCCCGGATCACGCCGCTGCCCGATGGGGTGGAGGTATCGGGCAGGTTGCGTGCCGGAACTTATACGGTTACGGGGGAGGTTTCCTCCCAATTCATCAGCGGACTGCTGTTTGCCCTGCCGCTTCTCTGCGGTGAAAGCCGTCTGATCCTGACCGGGCAGATCGCTTCCCTTCCCTATGTGGAGATGACCTGTCAGGTTCTCAGCCGGGCCGGTATCACCCTTGCGCGTACACCGGACAGTTTCACTGTTGCGGGCGGACAGCGCACACACAGCGCATCGGTTTTCGATGTAGAAGGGGACTGGTCGGGCGCTGCTTTCTGGCTGGTTGCAGGGGCTATCGGAAAACATCCGGTAACGGTTACCGGTCTCTGTCCCGATTCCCTGCAGGGCGACCGCGCTATTCTGGACCTGCTCGGACGCATGGGTGCGCAGGTGCATACCTGCGGCAGGAGCGCCACCGTTTCCCCTGCCCCTTTGCATGCGCTTGACATCGATGCAACCCAGATTCCCGATCTGGTACCGGTGCTGGCGGTTGCCGCTGCGGCGGCAACCGGCACCACGGTCATCCGGGGCGCCGCGCGTCTGCGGATGAAGGAGAGCGACCGGTTAGAGACTACCGCCTCCCTTCTGGGTGCACTGGGCGGGCAGGTACGGCAAACCGATGACGGACTGATCATCACCGGAACCGGTTCCCTGACCGGCGGTACCGTGGACGGTGCGGGCGATCACCGCATCGTCATGAGCGCCGCAATTGCCTCTCTGATTGCTTCCGGTCCGGTAGAGATCCTGGGGGTGGAAGCAGTCGGAAAATCCTACCCGGAATTTCCGGACATTTTCTCTGCGGCGGCACAGGTCCGCCGTACCGACTGACAAAGGAGCAGAAAATGGCAAGTACATACGGAACGCATCTGCGGGTTACCCTGTTCGGGACCTCGCACGGCCCTGAAATCGGGGTGGATATCGACGGACTTCCCGCCGGGGAAGCGGTGGACCTGCACGAACTGGATACCTTCCTCGGGCGCCGCAGAGCGGCGGGACGCGCCTATGCCACCCGGCGGCGCGAGCCCGACCTGCCCGAATTCCAGAGCGGACTGACCCCCGACGGCCACACCGACGGCTCCCGCCTGCATGCCATCATCCGCAACACAGACACGCGCAGCCGGGATTACCGGGAACTGGCTGATCTGCCCCGTCCTTCGCATGCCGATTTCACCGCTTACGCCAAGCATTACCCGCCCGAAATGATGGCAGGGGGAGGTCCTTTCTCCGGACGGCTGACCGCCCCGCTGTGTATCGCAGGCGGCATTGCCAAACAGATTTTAGCGCGCCGCGGCGTGACGGTATGTGCGCACGCACTGCGCATTGCGGGCATATCCGATACTCCTTTCGACCCGGTTTCCGTGGGTCCCGATGACGCGGCGCGGCTTGAGGCACAAGATTTCCCCACGCTTTCCGCACAGGCGGGAGAGCAGATGCAGCAGGCGATTGCCGAAGCGGCGGCAGAGCGGGATTCGGTTGGAGGCATTGTGGAGTGTGCGGTGACCGGTCTTGCGCCCGGCAGTTGCGGGGATGCCCTGTTTGACGGCCTGGAGGGTCGGATTTCTCTGGCGGTATTCGCCATTCCCGCGGTCAAGGGAATCGCGTTCGGCGCGGGATTTGAGAGTGCCGATCTGCGCGGTTCGGAAAATAACGATCCCTTCCGGATGCAGAACGGCCGTGTGGTCACCGAAACCAACCGTCACGGGGGGATCCTGGGGGGCATCGCAAGCGGTATGCCTGTGCTCTTCCGGGCAGCCTTCAAGCCCACCCCGTCCATCTTCCGCGAACAGAAAACCGTCTCGCTCTCGCGCAGAGAAAACGCCACGCTCACCCTGACCGGCAGACATGACCCCTGCATTGTTCCGCGCGCCGTACCCGCGGTTGAGGCGGCGGCCGCCATTGCAGTCCTGGATGCCCTGCTGGCCGGGTAAAAACAAAATGACACACCGTCTGCAGCCAAGAAAGCAACACCTGCAGGCAAATAACCGGCCGGGCACCGGAAAGCAGAATGTGCCGCCGCATACCGCTATGCACATTCTGCAGAAACGGATCTGCAAAGCGGCGGCTTCCCGCCTGCAATCACCCAGAATTCATTTATGAAAGGAACCGAGATCGGGTATGGATACCGTTACCGAACTGTATGAAACCGAAAAACAACTGACAGAAACATTTGCGCGTTATGCACGGCTGAGCCGCGAACTGGCAAAGCAGGGTATCCCGGCCGACAGCAGCTATCAGACGCATGAGCGGCAGGGAGCGCTGATCCGTGCCCTGCCCGAACCGGACCGCCGTTTCGCAGCTTCTCTGCTGGAAGATCTGACCGGACTGAACGCCGCCATCCGGCGCGGAACCGAGCACCCCTCGGAGCCGTATGCCGATCTGATTGGCAAGGCGCTGGCCTCCTCTCCCGATATGCTGCCCGCTGACCTGCGCATTGCCTGCCAGGGAACCGAGGGCGCCTATTCCCAGAGCGCGGCCGAATGCCTCTTCACCCGGCCCTCCATCTTCTTCTGCAATACCTTTGAAGGGGTGTTCCGTGCGGTGGATCAGGGACTGTGCCAGTACGGTGTACTTCCGATTGAGAACAGCACCGCCGGATCGGTCAGCACGGTGTACGATCTGATGATGACCTACCGCTTCTCGATTGTGCAGAGCTGCCGGCTGAAGATCAACCATGCCCTGCTGGCAAAACCGGGCGTACGCCTCTCGGATATCCGGGAAGTATACTCTCACCCCCAGGCGCTGGAGCAGTGCAGCGACCTGCTTCAGAGCATGGGCGTGCGCGCATGCCCCACCCGCAACACCGCCGTTGCGGCGCAGCAGGTGGCCGGCTCGGAGCGGACCGACATTGCGGCGCTTGCCTCCGCGGATTGCGCCCGGCTCTACGGTCTGCAGATTCTGCAGGACGCAGCCCAGAATGCCGGCAATAACCACACCCGCTTCATCTGCATTTCCAAGGAACCCCAGATTCTCCCGGGTGCTGACCGCACCGCCATTACCCTGACCCTGCCGCACCGTCCCGGAACCCTGTTCCGCCTGCTTTCGGTAGTCAACGCATTCGGAGTCAGTCTGGAAAAGCTGGAGAGCAGACCTTTGCCCGACCGCGATTTTGAGTTCCGGTTCTATTTCGATCTCAAAGTCCCGGTTTACGATCCTGCCCTTCCCCAGCTTCTGGGTATGATGGAGTCGTCGTGCGACTCGTTCCGCTACCTGGGCACTTACCGCGAATATGTGTGAATCCATGGGCCGGTCACTCCGCACCGAGCGGTCCGGCGCCGCAACAACCGCTAAGGAGGCCGCAGTGCATCATGCACTGCGGCCTCCTGTCTTTTCCCCGCCTCTGCGGCAACCGGACAAACCGGCCCCCCGTCAGGCTCTCCTTCCGCGCTCGGCCTCTACGGTCTGCAGCGCCAGCGCAACCGTGGCGTCCATATCCAGATACCGGTACAGCCCGAGCCTGCCGCCGAACACCGTGTCGGGAAGCGCGGCAGCCATCTTCAGATATTCCTCAGCGAGCGCATTGTTGCGGTCGTTGTTGACCGGATAATAAGGCTCCGCCCCGGGCGCCCATGCGGAAGAATATTCCCGCGAAATCACGGTTTTTTCCTGTGTGCCGAAATTGAAATGCTTGTGCTCGATGATCCGGGTATACGGCACCGCGGCATCGGTGTAGTTGATCACCGCGTTGCCCTGGAAGTTGGGCATGTCCAGCACCTCGGTTTCAAAGCGCACCGACCGGTATTCCAGCGCGCCCAGGCTGTAGTCAAAATACCGGTCCAGCGGTCCGGTATAGATCACCCGCTTCGCCATGCGCCGGTATCCCTCCCGGTCATCGAAAAAGTCCACCCCGGTGCGCACTTCCGCGCCGGCAAGCATCTGCCCGACAATGGCAGTATACCCGTCCACCGGAATGCCCTGATACGGATCGTTGAAGTAATTGTTGTCAAAGATGAACCGCACCGGCAGCCGGCGGATGATGAACGCCGGCAGTTCGGTACAGGGGCGGCCCCACTGTTTTTCGGTATAGCCCTTGACCAGTTTTTCGTATATGGTGCGCCCCACCAGATTGATGGCCTGCTCTTCCAGATTGCGCGGGTGTTCCGTGTACGCCCCCTGCCGTTCTTCTGCAATGCGCGCTTCCGCTTCGGCGGGCGTGAATACATCGGGCCAGAGTTTGGTAAAAGTATTCATATTGAAAGGAAGGTTATAGCATTCGTTGCGGTAGCGCGCCACCGGCTGATTGATATAATGGTTGAATCTGCCGAACCTGCGGACATAGTCCCATATCTCCGTGCGGGAAGTATGGAAAATATGAGCGCCGTATACATGAACATCGATGTCATGCATGCGTCGGGTATAAATATTGCCCCCGATATGTTCCCGGCGTTCCAGCACCAGACAGCTTTTTCCGTCGCGGGTGAATTCATAGGCACATACCGCACCGAACAGGCCCGAACCGACAATCAGATAATCGTACATGAGATTGATCCTTTCCGGTTTGCTTCTTGTTTTTTATACCGTACCGCTTTTAGTATATCATAGTACGCCGCTTTTGAAAAGGGGATTTTTTCCGGCAGGCTCTGATGATTTTTTGTCCGTTGCTGTATAAATCCCCCACATAGGGCAAAAATAGGTACAGCATACTTCTGAAAGGATGACAAATCATGGAACAAAACCAACCGAAACCCAAATCCAATGACTCCAAGGCAAACCGCATTCTGTTTGCGGTGATCGTCTCCGTTCTGTGTGTAGCCGCATTGGTTGCAGGTCTTGTCTCTTCATTCAGCAGAGATGATCCTCAGCCGAGCGATACCACACCGCAGGTCACCACACCCGGCACCGATAATCCGGATGACAAGCCCGACGCGGCCAAGACCTTTGTCGCGCCCTGCACCGGCAGTGTGGTGCGCAATCATGACCTGACCACTTTCGTATTTTCGGACACGCTGGGTGAATACCGCGTACACCGCGGCATTGACATCTCGGCAGCTCTGGGAGACGCGGTGGTTGCAGTATGCGACGGAGTGGTTACCGAAATCCGTTCCGATCCGATGATGGGCAAGACCGTGGTCATCGATCATGGCGACGGCATTGTATCGATCTATCAGAATCTGAACGAAACGCTCGCGGAAGGCCTGAGTGAAGGCTCAAAGGTGAGTGCCGGCGATGTGATCGGTGCGGTAGGCGAAACCGCTCTGATGGAGCTGGCAGACGAGCCGCATCTGCACTTTGAGATGACCGACGCCGGTGAATCGGTGGATCCGCTCTCTTACATTTCCGAAGAGAGCCAGTCAGCCTCACTCGGTGCGGATACATCCTACGAAGGATGAGCGCCGTCCGTCGGACAAACACAGCGGGGCAGCACGGATCCGTGCTGCCCCGTCCCTTTATAATGTAAATAATAATTTACATATCGGTAAAATCCTTCAGTGCAAGACCCGGATTTTTCTCCAGGGCCCACCGCACGCTCCATTCTCCCGGAAAAATCAGCAGCTTCCTGCCGCGTGCATCTTCGACCAGCCGGGTATCCTCCGCCAGCCGCAGATCTGCGGGCGCGACCGGGCACTCTGCGATGCGGCGGATGATCTGGTGCGGCAGATCATGCTTGCGGTACTGCACGCCGTACTCGGTTTTCATCCGGTGCTCCAGCACATCGTACTGCAAAAGACCAACAACCCCCACAATCACCCGTTCCATACCGGTACCGGGCAGGAAAAAGATCTGTATGGCGCCCTCCTGCGCAATCTGCTGCATCCCCTTGGCAAACTGCTTGCGCTTCATGGAATCCACCTGCTCCACCTCGGCGAAATGCTCGGGTGCGAAGGTAGGGATTCCGTCGTAGCAGATCCGTTCTCCTGTATCGCATACCGTATCACCGATCGAAAAAATGCCGGGATCAAACACCCCGATAATATCCCCGGCGTAGGCGCGTTCGACCCCCTCGCGCTCCTGCGCCATCATCTGCTGGGGCTGGGACAGTTTGATGGCTTTGCCGCCCTGCACATGATAGTATTCGCGTCCGCGTTCAAACATGCCCGAACAGATGCGCAGAAACGCAATACGGTCACGGTGCGCTTTATTCATATTGGCCTGGATCTTGAACACAAAGGCGGAGAAACTGTCGTCAAACGGCTCCACCGTCTGATCGCCTGCCCGATGGGCAAGCGGATGGCTGGTCATACGCAGAAAGCTCTCCAGAAAGGGTTCGATACCGAAATTGTTGAGTGCGGAGCCGAAAAAGACCGGACTCAGTTTACCGCGCCGCACCTGATCCAGATCAAACTCAAAACTTGCCACATCGAGTAGTTCCACCTGTTCGGTCAGCCGCTCACGCATGGTGCTGCCGATCAGTTCGTCCAGTTTTTCCGTTTCATCGAGTTCGCACCGGATGGCTTCCAGGCGCCTCCTGCCCGCATGAAAGTTGTCAAAAGCAAGGATGCACCGTTTTTCCCGGTCATAGACCCCCTTGAAATCCCGCCCGCAGCCGATCGGCCAGTTCATCGGATAGGTGCCGATGCCGAACTCCTTTTCCAACTCGTCCAGAAGATCGAACGGGTCGCGCGCCTCGCGGTCCAGTTTATTGATGAAGGTGAAGATCGGAATGCCGCGCATGGCGCACACCCGGAACAGTTTGCGCGTCTGGGGCTCGATGCCCTTGGCTGCGTCGATCACCATCACCGCGCTGTCTGCCGCCATCAGCGTCCGGTAGGTGTCCTCGGAGAAATCCTGGTGACCGGGGGTATCCAGAATGTTGATGCAATACCCCTCATAGGAAAACTGCAGAACGGAAGAGGTAATGGAGATTCCGCGCTGCTTTTCCAGATCCATCCAGTCGGATACCGCATGGCGGTCGCTGGCTTTTCCCTTGACCGACCCCGCGGTCTGAATAGCCCCACCGTACAGCAAAAATTTTTCGGTCAGGGTAGTCTTCCCTGCATCGGGGTGTGATATAATGGCAAATGTTCTTCTCTTTTCGATTTCCGTTCTGACGCTTTCGCTTACCATACCGTCTCTTCTGCTCTGCCGCCTGCGCGGCATACTCCCAACATTGTGATTTTCCCGGTTATTATAACACACGCGCGTACAAAATACAAGAGCACACAAAAAAGGGCAACCGTCGCCTGCCGGCGCCGGCCGCCGTTCCCTGCATATTCCGCAACAAAAAAACAAAAACTGAATGCAGGCTTCTTATTGTTCACTCAGCAGATCGTGCAACACCAGTCTGCCGTCCTCATTCTCCGAAACGCCCACCCCAAGCTCGCGCGAAAGTTCAAACAGCGCATGTTTATCGATGGCGCCCAGTTTCGGGTTTTTCCGGATAAAAGCCACCGCATCGGTGGTAAAAGTGGAATTCGTGACATAAACCCCCCGGGTACCGCCCTCGGCAGACAGCACTCCCAGAAATTCGCGCACTTCCTTCAGGGTAATCTGACCGGTGGTGCGGGTTTTGGCCTGAATGCATACCACATCCGCTACGCCGAACGCATCGGTCACCATCAGCACCACATCCACTCCGCGGTCTTCCGACCCGTCGACAATATAGCGTCCGTTGAGCCGGTCTCCCCGTCTGCGGTAATATGCCTCCAGCAGACGCGCGACAAACTGGTTGAACAGGGCGCCGCCGCCCGAAAACTGCCGGGCGAACAGATTCTCATTCAGCTCCTCATGTCCGTGCAGCTGCCGGTCGCGTGCAGGAGCCCGGCGCTGCACTTCCCGTACCTGGGTAGCGCGGACCACCGTTTTTTCCGCGACCGCAACAGCGGGCTTTTCCGCCCGGGGCTGAGATGCGGTCCGGGTCTGGGGCAGGGGCTGGGACTGAGACCGTGCTTGCGTTTTCGGCTGTTTGTCAGCTGCGGCGGCAGACTGCTTGTCCCGCTGAGATTTCTGCCTGTCTCTGCGGGCGGGCGCCGCACTCTGTGCAGCGTTGCCGGCCTCCGGCCCTTTCTCCCCTGCTGCGGGTTGCTCTGCTGCGGCACGAACGCGGAAAGTCCCGTCCTCTGTCGCATCAAAGGGGCCGTCTTTTTCATGGAGGATCTGGGAAACCAGTCCCTTGATCCCGTTGTGCTGCTCTCCGTGTGCGTCAAAATGCTGTACGGCCGCTCCGATCAGTTCCTCCTCGGCCGCGGCACACTCCCTCAGATACTCGCAGAGGAAAGCCAGCATCCGTTTGCGGCTGACGCGTTTTTTGGTCTGGGCAGGTGCCGGCGCCTCCCGTACCGCAACCGAAACGGCAACCGCGGGGCGGCTGCACGGGCGCGCTTTCTGCGCAGAATCCCCTTCCTCGCTGCTCTGCCGCGCCCCGGCGGGCTCCTCTCCTGACAGGATCCGGTGCAGCATAGCTCCCAGACCCTGTTTCTTTCCTTCTTTTTTCATTTTCACCGTCCGACTTCAGCGGCACCGTTCTGCCGCAGATCTCTGAAATGATCTTATACATTTTATCATGCCGCCGCTTTTTTGTCAAGGAAGCGGCGCCGCATGTCCGGGTGAATTTATGAATTTTTGGTACAACCTATTGAAAAGGCATACCCCCTATGCTATAATATTCCATATGCGTGCAAACCATACCGGAATTTCTGCGCTTTTTGTCGGAGCGGGACGAATCTGCGGTTTTATCCGCGGCACTGACACTTTCGTCCGTACCGACCGAAGCAGAAGTTTTCTGCCTGCACTCCCGTATGGCACCCGACGGTCCGTTCCGGTCTCGTCCATCTGAGCCGGCATCTGATTTCGGTCGGGGCTTCTGCTCTCCCGGAATCGGTATCCGATACGGAGGCCGCAGGTAAAACGAAAACGCTCCGCACCCCCTGTACGGGCATCTTGCCGTACTGATCCATGCTTTTTCCAGCGGCTGACCGAAGAAAGGAGGCGTCTGCATGACCGGACGCGTTGATTTCGACCGCATTTGGTTTCATCATCTGTTTTATCTGCTTTGCGCCCTGGTATCTGTTGTGACATCCGTCCTGGAAGCCCCGGGCGTACTGGTGATTTTCTATACCACCCTTCTGGCAGTGATTCTGCTGACAACACCCAATCTGTTCGCCATCATCCCCCCGGCTCTCTGCTTCTCGGCGGCACTGTGCTGTTACTATAACTCGTATGATCTGTTCTTCCCCTATCTGCCCTGGGCGGTTTTCACCGTTGCCGCGCTCATTGCCAATCTGGTGATTTACCGCAGGCCGCTGCGCCTGCGCGGATGCACCTCCCTGCCGGGTCTTCTGGCGGTTTCCCTGGCCTTGGCGCTGGGCGGAATCGGCTGCATTTCGGCATCGGATTATTTCGCACCCGCATCTCTCTATCATATTCTGGGGCTTGGATTCGGACTGACCCTGCTGTATCTGCTGTTCCGTTCCCGCATTCCGGAGGGGGACGAGCAGCTCTGCCGGACCCGGTTCCTGGAGGCCCTGTACCTGATGGGGCTTGTGACCGCTGTGCTTTCGGTGACCGAATATACTGCGGCCGCCATCCGCGGCGATGAGTTCCGTTTCTTTATCCCCTGGCAGCTCCCCTGCCGCAACAACTTCTCCACCATGCTGATGATGGCGCTGCCCGCACCCCTCTACTATGCCGGCAAACGGCCTCTGCATCTGCTGGCAGTGCTCTTCCTGTACGCGCCTCTGGTATTCCTGGGCTCGCGCGGCGGCCTTCTGTGCGGCACCGCGGCCCTGCTGTGCTTCCTGTTTGCCTATTCCATCAAGGGGATGCGCCGGCGCAGACGGATGTACCTCTGCTGTTTCCTCGCCATGTTCTGCGGTCTGCTTATTGCAAGCGGAAAACTGATGGACCTCTATTCCATCCGCATCGGGGAGGGCAGCTGGATTTCGGATGACGAAGCGCGGGCGGTCATGCTGCGCAACGGCATCAGATTTTTCCTCGAAAATCCCATATTCGGAACCGGTCTCGGCTATCCCGGGAACACCGGCGCATACAATCCGGTGCCCGGCGCGTTCTACTGGTATCATATGTATGTCCCGCAGGTGTTTGCAACCATGGGATGCGTGGGTATCGCGGCTTATCTTTTCCAGCTCTTCACGCGCCTGCGGCTCTCCCTGCGCGACCTTGGTCCCCAGGGTCTGACTTTTTCCCTCTCCTATCTGGGACTTCTGCTCATGAGCCAGGTCAACCCGGGTGAGTTCTGTCCGCTCCCCTTCGGGCTGCTCGCCATGCTGATCTATCTGGTGCTGGAGTTCCCCGGCACGCAAGAAGAAACTGCAAAGGAACCATATTATGTCAAGTTATCTCAAGCGGTATCGGACAGATGATCCGGTCACCTTCTGGACACACGCTGCCGGAACCCTCTGTCTGCTGGCCGCCGCAATCTGGCAGCTGGCACTGGCTGAATATTTTTTCATGCTGGTCAGTCTGATCGGAGCAGTGCTTCTGTGGCTGCCCAAAGCAGCGGAAGCCCTCTTTCACATGACTCTGTCGGTCCCGCTCAAGATGACCGGGCTGGGACTGATCCTGTTTTCCCTGCTGCTGGGAGAACAGGTCAATCTCTATTACTACATCCCCTTCTGGGACAGTATCCTGCACACCTTCAGCGGGCTGATTTTCGCCGCCTTTGCCGGAGCGCTCACCCTGCGGTTCTGCAGCACCGAGAACGGAAAGTTGGCTCTGCATCCCGCCCTGATCGCCGCTTTTACCCTGGCGTTTGCGGTTTTTGTCGGGCTGGTATGGGAATTTTTCGAATTTTCCTGCGACATGTTCCTGCACACCGACAT
Organism: uncultured bacterium; assembly: GCA_949293405.1. Taxonomy (GTDB): domain Bacteria; phylum Bacillota; class Clostridia; order Oscillospirales; family CAG-272; genus UBA1740. The sequence continues at coordinate 28,017 of CASFDI010000072.1, forward strand.
GCAGAAGGATACGCTGCTTGAGGGCATTTATTCCACTTTCTTCAATTCCGACAACCATTCGCAGCTGATTATCACCGACGGCTCGATCATCACGGCCGACGGGGTGATTCATCCCATCAGCGGCATTCTCGATATCGGACTTTACGACACCATGCAGGACCTGCTGTTCAACACGGTCGGTTCGCTGATTTTTGCGGTATCGGCGGGGCGCTTCCTCGCCGGTAAGCGCACCTGGCTCGGAAAATGGTACCTCAGAACATCTGCAACCGCACACTTGGTTTACATAAAAGAAGAGGCAACCCCCACCCCCCAAATTCATACGAACGGAGACAACTGATGTCATACATTAGCACGCCGGTCAAAGGCATGAACGATATGCTGCCGGCAGATATGCGTCTGCGGGAGCATGTGCTCTCCATGATCAAATCCACCTACGCATCATACGGTTTTTCACAGATTGAGACCCCGGCGATGGAGCATATTGAAAACCTGAGCGGCAAAGACGGGGGTGAAAATGAAAAACTGATTTTCAAGGTGCTCAAGCGGGGGGCCGAGCTGGAGCGTGCCCTTCAGTCGGGCAGCGAGCTTGCCGACAGCGGCCTGCGGTATGACCTGACGGTTCCGCTGGCGCGTTTTTACGCCAACAATGCGGCAAAGCTCCCCACCCCCTTCAAGGCTCTGCAGATCGGCAATGTCTGGCGTGCCGACCGCCCGCAGAAAGGCAGATTCCGCCAGTTCACCCAGTGCGACATCGATATTCTGGGAGACGAGTCGGTCCTTGCGGAAATCGAGCTGATCACCGCCACCTGCGCCATGCTGAAAAAAATATTCTCTGAGATCTCGGTTTCCGGCTTTACGGTGCATGTAAACGACCGCCGCATTCTCAAGGGGATGGCGGCGTCGGCCGGATTTGCGCCTGAGGCCTACGACGAAGTATTCATCACCCTGGACAAGCTGGACAAGATCGGCCTTGACGGCGTGCGGGCCGCTCTTCTGGAAGAAGGGCATGCACCCGAGGTCGTGGAGCGCTATACCGCCCAGCTCTCCTCCATCAGTCCGGATATCAGCGCGGCTTCGTTCTGCGTCGCCCTTTCGCCCGAGCATCTGCCGCCCGAAGTGCCCCAGCAGCTGGACGATATCCTCCGCGCCGCCGCCGCCATTACCGGCGCCGGCGTGCACCTGATATTCGATCCCACCCTGGTACGGGGCATGTCCTATTATACCGGAACCATTTTCGAAGTGACGGTTGACGGCTATTCCTTCTCGGTGGCAGGAGGAGGCCGGTACGATGACATGATCGGCAAATTCAGCGGGCAGAAAGTACCCGCATGCGGTTTTTCGATCGGATTTGAACGCATTATCACGGTGCTGTCCGACCATCTGAAGGCAGGCTATTCCGACGGTACGGAACGGGTGGCACTGCTGGTGGACCGCCGCTTCCCCAGCGGACGGCTGACCGAGGTCTTCCGGCAGGCGGCTGAGTTGCGCGCCGCAGGGAAAACGGTTACCGTTCAGCCCCTGAAGAAAAATGCAAAATTCCAGATTGACCGTCTGTGTGAGGAAGGGTACACCGATATCAGGCGCATTTACGCCGACTGAGCAGACGGGTTTTACAAAAAAGAGCGACAATGCAGACCGGATTTCTCCGTTCTGCTTGCTTGACGCATATCTTCCGGCGTGCTATACTATATAGTAACAGAATTTCCGCCGGGTGCGCGCAAAAAGAATGTGTGCCGCATCATACCGCGCGGACGGCACCGTGCCGCCGGCACGGAGAAAAGGAGTCATTATGAGTGAAAAACTGAAAGTCGGTATTGTCGGCGCCACCGGTATGGTGGGACAGCGCTTCATTACCCTGCTCCAGCATCACCCCTATTTTGAACTGACCGCGCTGATCGCCAGCCCGCGTTCCGCGGGAAAGACCTATGAAGAAGCAGTGGGCAGCCGCTGGAAGCTGTCCTGCCCCATGCCGGCATCCGTGCGGGACATGGTGGTGCTCTCTTCCGCTGATATTGCGAAAATCGCGCAGCTGGTTGATTTCGTCTTCTGCGCGGTGGATATGAAAAAAGATGAAATCCGCGAAATGGAAGATGCCTACGCGAAGGCAGAAATTCCCGTAGTATCCAACAATTCTGCGCACCGCTGGACGCCCGATGTTCCCATGGTGGTACCGGAAATCAACCCGGAGCATCTTGCGGTGATCGAGCATCAGCGGCGCCGGCTGGGCACCCGGATCGGCTTTGTGGCGGTGAAGCCCAACTGCTCGATTCAGAGTTATGTTCCTGCCCTGACCCCTCTTCTGGTCTATGAACCCACAGAGGTGGTTGCCACTACTTATCAGGCGATCAGCGGCGCCGGAAAAACCTTCCGCGAATGGCCCGAAATGATCGACAATGTCATTCCTTACATCGGGGGCGAAGAGGAAAAGAGCGAGCAGGAGCCCCTGCGCATCTGGGGTCATGTGGAGAACGGAACCATTGTCAAGGCGACGGCTCCTCTCATCACCACCCAGTGCATCCGGGTGCCGGTTACCGACGGTCATACCGCGGCGGTATTTGTCCGCTTCGCCAAGAAGCCCACGCGTGAACAGATTCTGGAGGCATGGCGTACTTTTGAAGGGAAACCGCAGAAACTGGGACTTCCCCATGCTCCGCAGCAGTTTATCACCTACTTTGAGGAAGACAACCGCCCCCAGGCGCGTCTGGACCGCGACCTGTACGGAGGGATGGGCGTATCGGTAGGACGCCTGCGCGAGGATTCGCTGTTCGATTACAAATTTGTCGGTCTGTCGCACAACACGCTGCGCGGTGCAGCGGGCGGCGCAGTTCTGATTGCGGAACTGCTTTACCGCGAAGGATATCTGATCAGACACTGAACAGGAGGGCGTGCCGCTGTGTAAAGCGGCACGCCCTGTTGTTTCCGGTATGCCGGTGCGGACGCGTCACAGCGTATAGCTTGCCGCCGCCGCATCCGAGAGCATCCTGGCTCCGGGCATCTGCTGTGGAATTTCTCCTTCCCGCAACATCTGTTCAATGAAAATGCCGTACCCGCCGGTCGGATCACTGATCAGCACATGTGTAACCGCACCTACCAGTTTTCCCTCCTGAATGACCGGACTTCCCGACATGCCCTGGACAATCCCCCCTGTTTTCTCAATCAGGGCGGGGTCCTTGACATGAATCGCAAAACACTTGACCGCATCCGCCTCATAATGGATGTCGCTGATCACAACCGCATAATCACGGCTGCCCTCCTGATCCAGCGTACACCGGATCACAGCGTCTCCTTCATGCATCTCCTCTTTCCGCCCTACCGGGATGCATTCGGTCTGCTGCGTGGGCATCTGGGCAAATACGCCGAAGACGCCGTAGGGACAGTTTTTGAGCAGCGTACCGGTTTTCCGGGGATGCAGCGCGCCGCGCAGCTCTCCGGGGGTTCCGGGGGTTCCTTTGCGGATTCCGCCGATGGTCACATCCATCACGGCCCCTCTTGCAACAGGGATCAGGGTTCCGGTATCCGCATCGCAGATTCCGTGCCCCAGTCCTCCGAAAACGCCTGTATCCGGGTCAATATAAGTCACGGTTCCGATTCCTGCAGCACTGTCCCGTACCCGGACACCCAGCCGGTACGCCCCCTGTTCATCTGCGGTGGGGGTAGCCTCCAGCGTCATTTCCGATTCCCCGCGCCGCACAGTCAGCCGGACTGTTTTCCCTGCGGCATTTGCCAGTATACGGCTGAGCTGCTGCGCGTTCCGGATCTGCGTTCCGTCAATCGACAGGATCACATCCCCCTTGCGCAGTCCCGCCTGGGCGCCCGCCGATTTCGGATCCGAAGCCTCCGCCACGATCACCCCTTCTGCCATCAGGCGTACACCGAACGGCATGCCTCCCGGGCAGAGGCGCTTGCCGCTCTCCCCTTCCTTAAAACGCTGTGCCGTCTGCCGCATGGCAGGGGGCAGAAAAAATTCGGGAAGACGCATTTTATCGGCAAAAGGTCCGGCAGTCTGCACGGCAGTTGCCGTGTGTATATCGGTCAGTCGCACTGCAGCTGCCACCGCACCGGGATGCTGTACCGCTCCGCCACCCAGAAGCACCGCACATCCCAATGCCAGCGCCGCAACAGCCGCGCCGATTATCTTTTTCTTTTTCCGGGAATTTTGTTTCTCCATTTCTCTCATCCTTACTTTATCGCAATCCTCATCCGAGGTATCAAAAACCTGAAGCGCACGCTTCAAGGCTCATTTTGCGCAAAGCCGGGATAAAGTATGTGATGTAAAATCTTCTACCGTCAACTGCCGCCGTTTACAAAATCAGTCCTTATAATGGAAAAAGCCGGATGTTTCCGGCTTTTTCCTCTTTATCCGAATTTGACGATTTTTTTGAAAAACCGATACCCGAGCATCACCGTCTTTCTGCCCAGATGTCCCGGCAGACAGACAAAAGTCGCGTGAGACCCCCACCGCATTCTGCGGTACAGCCAACCGTCATGGGTGCGCACATACCGCCACAGGGCCTTCAGGTTCTCCAGTCGCTCCGGTGTGGGATCCGCATAGGTGAACACATGGCACAGAATAAACATCACGCCCAGCTCATGGTACAGATACCGGTACAGACGGATGTTCTCCCCGCGCATGGCGCGCAGATCGATCGCGTGCACCATCAGCTTGGTCACCCGGATCTGCTGATCCACCCGGCGCGCGCAGTTCTCCAATGTGATCGACTGGTCTACTCTGCCGATGAAATACCGGTACAGGTCCAGCGGCATATAGTAAATGGTGCGGACATAGGGCAGCGGTTTATACATGAACAGATTGTCCACATAGAAGGTGTGCTTGGGCAGCACCACCCCGCAATCGCGCAGGATCTGCGTGCGGAAATACACCGAATGCATCATCAGATACTGCGTGGGGCCGAACCGTCTGACATCTTTCCAGCCGCAAACCTGCTCAATCGGAAAATTACGGCGGTAATTCATCACATACCGCGTGTTGTCCGCAGCATGCTCGTATACATAATTGCAGACATACATGTCCACTTCCTGTCCCCGCGCTTCCAACTCCCGCATGCGTGCGGTCAACGCACGCAAAGCGTCCCGGTCCAGCCAGTCATCCGAATCGACCACTTTGAAATATTTTCCTCTGGCGTGGCGGATTCCCTGATTGACACCTTCTCCGTGGCCGCCGTTTTCCTGATGAATGACCCGCACACGGTCGGGATATTGCTCCGCATACCGGTCGGCAATTTCTCCGGTGGCATCACGGGAACCGTCATCGATAATAATGATCTCGGTGTCATCGCCGGCAGGCAGCAAAGATTCTATGCATGTCTCCATGTAAGAAGCGGAATTATAACAGGGGACTGTAAAGGTCATCAGAATCATAACCGCATCCTCAAATCAAAACAATCTCTGGCGCATGAGTCCTACATCCCTATTATACCACACGGTTTCGGATTTTGCAAGAGCCGGCGCATCAGGGCGGCAGAATGTGAAATTGTTGCTCCGTTAACGGAATTCATTTGTTTTGTTCATAAATGTATGGTATAGTTTATAAGTACATATTGATACGGATAGGAGAAAACGGTTTTGTTATCGCTCAAAGGGATTGTGAAAACCTACGCGACAGGGGACGAGGCTGTCGCGGCACTTGCGGGGATTGATCTGCATTTCCGCCGGCATGAGTTTGTATCGGTACTGGGCCCTTCCGGTTGCGGAAAGACCACCTTGCTCAACATCATCGGCGGTCTTGACAGTTATACAGAGGGCGATCTTGTGATCGACGGCATTTCCACGCGCCGTTACAACGATCACGACTGGGACGCTTACCGTAACCATTCCATCGGATTTGTATTTCAGAGCTACAACCTGATTCCCCATCAGACCGTTCTTGCCAATGTGGAACTGGCACTGACACTGTCCGGCGTGTCCAAAGCCGAGCGGCGCAAACGGGCTACTGACGCTCTGCAGCGGGTCGGACTGGGTGACCAGCTGCACAAGAAGCCGAACCAGATGTCAGGCGGACAGATGCAGCGTGTCGCCATCGCGCGGGCGTTGGTCAATGACCCGCAGATTCTGCTGGCAGACGAACCGACCGGAGCGTTGGATACCGCTACCAGCGTGCAGATTATGGAGATCCTGCGTGAAATTTCAAAGGACAAACTGATCATCATGGTCACCCATAATCCCGACCTTGCCGAACGGTATTCCACCCGCATTATCCGGCTGCTGGACGGCCGGGTCATCGGAGATTCGGACCCCTATCTTCCGAAAGAACAGGAAGAGACCGTGCCGGATAAGAAGGCAACGGACGGGAAACGGAAAAAACCCGGCGCGCAGAGCACCCGTTCCATGTCGTTTCTGACTGCCCTGTCGCTCTCCACCAACAACCTGATGACCAAAAAGGCGCGCACCTTCCTGACCAGTTTTGCCGGGTCAATCGGCATCATCGGCATTGCGATGATCCTCGCGCTCTCCAACGGGATTAACCTGTATATCAACAAGGTACAGCAGGATACGCTGGCATCCTACCCCATCTCCCTGGTCGAAGAGGAGAGCGATCTTGCTTCCATGCTGAACGCCTTTATGGGTTCGAGTTCGGAAGACAAAAACCGGGAGGACGGGAAAATCTACGGAAACGCCGTGCTTTACGACCTGTTCAACTCCATGGTCAGTTCAGCAATCAAGAAAAACGACCTGGCAAGTTTCAAGGCCTATCTGGAAAGCGGCGAAATCGATCTGTCGGCCTATATCATCCAGTATCTGTATGATGTTCCGATGGAAATTTATGTAAAGAACCTGAACGGAGACTATGCCAAGTCGGATGTGGAAGATATGTTTTCCTCCTTCGGAGACGAAATGGAATCCATGTCCTCCTTGACCGCATCCTATCAGATCTGGTCCGAGCTGATCACAGGCAATAACGGCGAACCGGTCAGCGACATGATCCGGGATCAGTACGAACTGGTAGACGGCAACTGGCCCACGGAAAAAGATGAGATCCTGCTGGTAGTCAACGCCAACAACGAAATTTCCGACACCACCCTGTACTGCCTCGGCCTGCTTGATGAAGAACAGGTGCGTCAGATCATGGCCAATGCGATGGCAGGCAAGCCGATTGATACGACCATCTTTGACAACGGATGGACCTATGAGCAGATCCGCGATGTGGAATTCCGCATGACCCTGACCGGAGACGCCTACCGGGATACCAACGGGGACGGAATCTACGAGGATATCCGGGACAACGACACGCTGATGGGAGCGGTGATCCGGGACGGTCTGCAGCTGCATATCAGCGGCATTATCCGTCCGAAAGACGGCGCAGTTGCCAACGCGATTTCCGGCTCCCTGGTCTACACCCGCGCTCTGACCGAATATGCCCTGGAGCAGGCACTGCAGTGCGCAGTCCTGGTTGCGCAGAGCGCACCTGAGAACGCCAACACCGATATTCTCACCGGTCTGCCGTTTACGGTGGATGAGGGCAGCGCCGATCTGAGCGATGAGGAAAAGGCCGAGGCCTTCCTTGCCTATTTCGAATCTCTGGATACTGCCCGTCAGGCCGAACTGTACAGAGCCTGCAAGACCACCCTCACGCCCGAATACCTGAAAATGCAGACGGACGCCTTTATGGCGAATATCGGTACCGGAGAAGAGTTGCGCGAGTTGATTCTGAATTTCATTGCGGACGATTCCAACCGGGACATTATTCTTGCCATGCTGGAATCCTACACCGATGAGGAACTGACTGCCCTGGTGCGGCCGTATGTGGAAGAGCAGATTTCATCGGCATATGTCGCGCAGATGGAAGAAATCCTCAACGAAATGATCCTGACTCCGAGCGATGCAGAACTGGCTACCCTGACGCAAACCCTCTATGCAAAATACAATCTGACTTCCCGTGCGGCAAAAGAGACCTACCTTGCAGGGGTCTTCGCCTCCGGGGTGGATATGGATGAAGAAGCAATTCTGGCCTATGTCTCCTCCCTCTCAGACACCGCTCTCGATGAAAAAGTAGCCGCTGCCATTGAAACCGAGGCGAACGCACTCTACCGGGAAGGCGCCGCATATTTCACCTCTTCCCAGAAAGCTGCCAAACTGGCCGCAGCCGCCGCTCTTGAATTCAGTACGGCGGGCACCGGGAAGCTGGCAGAGTATTTTGATCTGCACGGCCCTGAAACCACTTCCTCTTCTTCCCTTGCGGAAAACCTCAGACTGTTCGGTTATGTCGACCGGGATACACCTACCGGCATCAACATTTTTGCTTCTACCTTTGAAGACAAGGACCGATTCACCGATATCATTGCCGACTACAACCGGGAGCGTCCGGAGGAGGCACGGATCACCTACACCGACTATCTGGAACTTCTGATGTCCTCTTTTTCGGTGATTATCAACGCCATCTCCTATGTGCTGATCGCCTTTGTCGCCATTTCGCTGGTGGTTTCGTCCATTATGATCGGCATCATCACCTATATTTCGGTGCTTGAACGCACCAAGGAGATCGGTATTCTGCGTGCCATCGGCGCATCCAAGCGCGATGTTTCGCGTGTCTTCAATGCCGAGACCCTGCTGGTAGGCTTTGCCGCCGGCCTGATCGGTATCGTCGCAACGCTGATACTCTGCCTGCCGGCAAATCTGATCATCCACAAGCTGACCGGTATTTACGAAATCAATGCGCGTCTGCCGGTGGTCGGAGGAATTGCACTGGTGCTGATCAGTATGCTGCTCACCCTGATCGCAGGCCTGATTCCTTCCCGCATCGCTGCCAAAAAAGATCCGGTTGTAGCCCTGCGTACCGAGTAATAAGGAGAACGATATGCTATACCGCTTACAGTGTGCCTGGCGGCGTTTTTGGAGCGGACGGTACGGATTTGACACCTTGCATTGGCTGATCCTGATCCTGCTGCTCGGGATGACTGTGGTGCGTGTTTTTGCCATCCCTGTCCCTCTGCAGATCATCCTTGCGGTCTGCTCCTGGCTGCTGTTTTTCTGGGGGGTATTCCGTGCCCTGTCACGCAACACCTACCGGCGTGCCGCGGAAAATCATGTGTTTGTGCGCATCCTGCGCGGCTTTACCGGCTTCTTTGTCCTGCAGCGCAACCGGATCCGCGACCGCAAGACGCATGTATACCGCCGTTGCCCTGCGTGTCATGCCGCTCTGCGTCTGCCGCGTATTGCCGGTTCACACACCGTGGTGTGTCCGCGTTGTCAGCAGCGCTTCGATGTTCATATCTGACCCGGGTTTCCCGAGCCTGCCGTCCGCGTACGGCAGGCTCTTTTTATATTTTCCCGCCCTGCCAAAAACGCGGCTCTGTTTTATTGCATCTTGCCGATTGATTCATAAAGCCGGGTGTGATATAATCCCTACAGAAGACACAGCGTCGCGATACAGCGACCGGGAAAGGAGCAGTCTGATGAAATTTTTACAGGACTGGCGCGGCAGAATACTGGAGGGAACCGGAGATCCGGCCTGGTTTACGGCACATGTTCCCGGAAACATTCAGCACGATTACGGAATGGCACACGGATTCGGAGATCCGAACGAAAAAGATCATTTCCGGCGCTATCTTCCGCTTGAAGACAATACCTGGGAATACGAAACCACCCTCTCCGTCCGGCGGGCACCGGAGGGGACAGTCTGGTTTGTCAGCGAAGGGATCGACTACCGGTGCGACATTCTGCTCAATGGTGAACTGCTGCTTTCACACGAAGGCATGTACGAAACAATTGCATGCGACCTCACAGACCGGCTGCGTGGAAAGGACCGGCTGTGCGTACGCATTTACCCGCATCCGAAACGCAAGGACGCCCCTGCCGGAACCCGGGATGAAGCAGACAGAAGCTGCAAACCCCCGGTCTGCTATGGATGGGACTGGAACCCCCGGCTGCTGATCTCCGGCATGTGGCAGCCGGCATATATTGAAACACGGGGGCCGGGATATATCGGCAGATGCGAGCCGTTCTGCACCCTGGACGAGACCTTTACGCAGGGGACTGTGCGTTTTGATATCTCTTGCGACCGTCCCTGTACCGTTACCCTGCAGGATGCTGAGGGTGAGGTGATATACCACGGCACCGAGTACACTTTTCAGGTGGAGCATCCTCATCTGTGGTGGTGCAACGGTCAGGGAGAGCCGTACCTGTATACCTACCGTGTTGAAAGTGACGGTGACCGGCGTACCGGTACACTCGCTTTCCGCCATCTGCGTATAGTGCGCAACACAGGGGCCGGCGATCCCCCCTCCTTCCCCATGTCGCGCTATGCCGCGCCCACCACGGTGGAACTCAACGGCAGGCGGATTTTTGCGAAGGGCTCCAACTGGGTCAACCCGGAGCTGTTCTGGGGCACCATTACCGAGACACGCTATGACGAACTGCTGCAGACGGTGGCAGACGCCCATATGAACCTGCTGCGGGTCTGGGGCGGTGCAGGGATCAACAAGCCCGCCTTCTACGACCTGTGCGACCGCAAGGGCATCCTGATCTGGCAGGAATTCATGCTGGCATGCAATCAGTATCCCGACAGTGCAGACTATCTGGCAGTACTGGAACGCGAGGCAACCGCGATCATCACCTCCCTGCGCCGCCATCCCTGTCTGGCGCTCTGGTGCGGTGGCAACGAATTGTTCAACACCTGGTCGGGCATGGACGATCAGTCCCTTCCCCTGCGCCTGCTGGACCGGCTGTGCTATGAGCTGGATCCGGGCCGTCCCTTCTTCAAGACCTCGCCCCTGATCGGAATGGCGCACGGCTGTTATGCCTTCCGCCATCCGAAAATGGTGGGCTGCGATGTCCTGCAGACCACCCGCCGGTCTCATTTCACCGCCTACACCGAATTCGGTGTACCCGCCCTGACTGATATGGACACGCTGCAGCGCATCATTCCGGAGTCAGAGCAGTTCCCGCCGCGGCCTACCGATACCTGGCGCTACCGCAACGGTTTTGGCGCCTGGGGCGAGAACACCTGGATCTGCGACGATGTGCTTGCCTATTATTTCGGCGCGCCGCACAGCCTTGACGAAATGGTGGAACAGTCCAACCGTCTGCAATGCATCGGATACCAGTGCGCCTTTGAGGAAATGCGGAGGCAGTGGCCGCACTGCGCCATGGCGCTCAACTGGTGCTACAACGAGCCCTGGAGCAATGCGGGCAACAACTGTCTGGTGGATTATCCTACCCGGCCCAGACCTGCCTATGAAGCTGTAAAGCGGGCACTGCGCGGCACCCTGTTTAGCGCAGGCATTGACCATTACGACTGGAAGGAAGGAGAGCCGTTTGAAGCGGATATCTGGCTGCTCAACGACACCCCGCAGCCCGCGCGCGGTGCGGTGCGTGTAGAACTTGTCGCAGGCAACACCACTCTGCACCTGCTGGACTGGAACGATGCTGAGACGCCTGCAGGCAGCAACCTGCAGGGGCCTACCGTCCACTGTATCCTGCCGGTATGTGATGAAGATTTCTTTACCCTGCGGCTGATTGCTCCGGACGGCATGGAGAACAGCTATACCCTGCTCATGCGCCACGCCGACCGCCCCACCGTACACCGGCAGATGAACGCCTGACCTTTCGTGCGATCCGTCCCCCGTGCCCTGTTATCAGGCGTCGGGCCGGCAGGACCGCTCCTACAGAACCCTGCTGCGTACACCGGGGAACGGATGAAGACAAAGGCAGAATCTCTTTCCAACGGCCTGCGCAACTCCACCCCGCGACGAAGCCTTCTGCGGGAAGGCATAAAACCGCGTCGCAGACCCCCTGGACCGGGACCGGATCCGGGATCTTCCGGGAAATCTACAGACAAGGAGACCGTTATGCAACCGCTTCACACTGAAGGAAGATTTCTGGTGAACCGTGACGGCAGCTGCTTCTTTTATCTGGCAGATACCGCCTGGGAACTTCTGCACAAACTGAACCGCGAAGAAACAGACTGGTACTGCCGGGAGCGGGCGCGTCAGGGCTTTACAGTCTTTCAGACCGTAGCGCTGGCCGAACTGGACGGCCTGCGCACCCCCAATGCATACGGACGCCTGCCCCTGCAGACATCTGACGGCATGCCGGATCCTGCCCGTCCGGACACCGAAGGCCCTTACTCCTACTGGGACCATGTTGACTTCGCGGTGCACACGGCAGAACAGTACGGTCTGTATGTCGCACTGCTGCCTACCTGGGGCGACAAATTCAATCTCAAATGGGGCAAAGGACCCGAGATTTTCACACCTGAAAACGCGCGTATCTACGGTCGCTGGATCGGTGCGCGTTACCGCGATGCCTCCAATATCATCTGGATGCTGGGCGGGGACCGGATCCTGGAAGGGGACGACCGCGCCATTATCGACGCCATGGCGGGCGGCATACGCGAATCAGATCCCCATCACCTGATGACCTTTCATCCGCCAGGCAGCAGCGACTCCACCAAATGGGTGGCAGATGCGGATTATATTGATTTTCATACCTCGCAGACCGGGCACGCCACCGACAAATCCTATATCAGCTACCGTGTCATGGAACAGATGCGGGCGGCCACCGATAAACCGGTGCTGGATTCCGAATCGCGCTATGAAGATATTCCCGCATGCTTTGATCTATCCGTCGGATATACCTGGAACGCAGACGATGTACGGCAGAATATCTATTGGAATCTGTTTTCGGGAGCCTGCGGCTTTACCTACGGAAATAATGCCGTCTGGTCCATGACCAGAGGGGACGCGGATGTATTGCTGTTCAACTGGCAGAACGGCCCGCGCAGGACCTGGCAGGAATCGCTGCGCCGCCCGGGCGCCGAGCAGGTACATTACGCCAAAGAGCTGTTTCTCTCCCGCTCCCCGCTTTCTCTCTGTCCCTGCCCTGACCTCGTGTGCGAAAACCTGCCCGGCATGGGATATATGAGCGCCGCCGCAGGAGACCGGTTCGCCTATATCTATTCCCCGCTGGGGATTCCCTTCCGCATCAACGCCGCCCCTCTGCGTGCGGCGCAGGGGGTGCGCGCCACATGGTTTGATCCGCGCACGGGTGAGCAGACCGTCTTTGCGGTTCTCCCCACCAATCAGGAAACCATCCTTGCGCCCCCCACGCAGGGCAAAGGCTGCGACTGGGTGCTGATTCTCGAAGATATCGGTCAGCGCCCATGACCGTATCCCGGGCGGATCCGCCAAATACAAAAGCCAACCTGATTTTCAGGTTGGCTTTTGTATTTGGTATATGCAGCATCGGTCTGCATCGGGATGCCGGTTATTGCTCCGATTCCGTAAAAGCGAATTCCGCCGCCAACAGCCGCACAAAATCGGGCTTGACCGTCAAAAAACCCCCGGAAACGGTTGCTCCACGGCACACTCCGTCCGGTGTATACACCCGGCAGGCTCCTTCGCGCACCGCGGTCACCAGCGGAATATGACCCGCCAGAATTCCGAGCTCCCCTTCCAGTCCGCGCACCGAAAGCTGTGTCGCTTCCCCGTCGTACTGCTTGCCCTGTGGGGTGGCAATCTGGAGTCTGAATGTCTTCATAAACCCACCTCAGGCGCCGGACGCAGCTTTCTGCACCGCTTCGTCAATGGTTCCCACAAACAGGAATGCCGACTCGGGCAGATTGTCGTGTTTGCCTTCAAGGATTTCGCGGAAGCCGCGGATGGTTTCCTTGAGCGGAACATATTTGCCCGGCATGCCGGTATACTGTTCCGCAACCGTAAAGGACTGTGACAGGAAGCGCTGCACCTTTCTGGCCCGGGCAACCGTCAGTTTGTCTTCCTCGGACAACTCATCGATCCCCATGATGGCAATAATGTCCTGCAGTTCATTGTAGCGCTGCAGAATCTTCTGCACATCGCGCGCTACCCGGTAATGCTCCTCGCCCACCACATCGGGCGAAAGAATGCGGCTGGTGGAATCCAGCGGGTCCACCGCGGGATAAATGCCCTGAGAAGAAATCTGCCGGGACAGCACCGTAGTAGCGTCCAGATGGGCAAATGTCGTGGCAGGCGCCGGGTCGGTCAGGTCATCCGCAGGCACATACACCGCCTGGACCGAGGTGATCGAGCCGTGCCGGGTAGAGGTAATGCGCTCCTGCAAAGTGCCCATTTCGTTGGCCAGCGTGGGCTGGTAGCCCACGGCGGAGGGCATTCTGCCCAGCAGAGCGGACACTTCCGAACCCGCCTGGGTAAAGCGGAAGATATTATCAATGAAGAGCAGCACATCCTGTCCTTCCACATCCCGGAAATATTCCGCCATGGTCAGTCCGGACAACGCCACGCGCATACGCGCTCCGGGCGGCTCGTTCATCTGCCCGTAGACCAGAGCGGTCTTCTGCAGAACCCCCGAATCGGTCATCTCATGATACAGGTCGTTCCCTTCGCGGGTACGCTCGCCCACACCGGTAAACACCGACAGACCGCCGTGCTGCTTGGCCACATTGTTGATCAGTTCCATGATCAGCACGGTTTTCCCGACGCCCGCTCCTCCGAACAGACCGATCTTGCCTCCTTTTGCATACGGGCAGATCAAGTCTACCACCTTGATACCGGTCTCCAGAATCTCGGTTGCAGAATTCTGCTCCTCAAAGGAGGGCGCGGGACGGTGAATGCCCCAGCGCTCGGCATGTGCGGGAGCCGGCTTTTCATCTACCGGTTCTCCCAGCACATTGAAAATGCGTCCCAGTGTCTCTTTCCCAACCGGGACCCGGATCGGGCCGCCGGTATCAGTGGCCCGGGCGCCGCGCACCAACCCGTCGGTACTCGCCATGGCGATACAGCGTACCACATTGTCCCCGATATGCTGCGCCATCTCGACCGTCAGAGTCCGGTTCCCGTGTTCAATTTCCACGGCATGGAGCAGGTCGGGCAGCTCGCCCTGTTCGAACCGGATGTCCACAACCGGTCCGATTACCTGTGTCACCCTGCCGATATGCTTTTCGCTCATTCTCCGTATCCTTCCTGCCCCTTACCCCTCGGAGCCTGCAATGATCTCTGTGATTTCCTGGGTGATAGCACCCTGACGCGCCTGATTATACGCCAGGGACAGCCGGTCGATCATCTCGCCGGCATTCTTCGATGCAGCATCCATGGCCATGCGGCGGGCCGCCAGTTCACTGGCGAAACTTTCGGCTACCGCTCCGCTGAGCATGCCCGACAGATATTCCGGAACCACCGCATTGAGTACGGTTTCCATATCAGGCTCATACAGCGTCTCTGCTGTCCGGCTCTTTCCCGCCCCGCTCTGTTGCTGCAGAGGCAGAAGCGGCATGGCAACCGGATTCTGGCTGATCATACTGATAAAGGAGGTATACACCAGCGTCACCCGGTCAAACTGCCCCGCCAGGAATCCCTCAGTAAGCAGCCGTCCCGCCTTCGCGCAGTCCTCCATCGTGAAGTCCTCCACCGACCGGAACCCGTCATGCACAAGATCCATTCCGTGCCGGCTGTAGTATTCCACCGCTTTTTTCCCGATCGGCAGCACACAGTACCGCTTCTCTCCGCTGTCCAGCGCCACCGTCTTGAATACATTGTTGTTATATCCGCCTGCAAGCCCCCGGTCTCCCGCAATCACCACATAACACCGGAGGTGCTCATCGCGCGCTCTGGCATACACCGAATGCAGAGCCCCCTCTGCCATATCGGAAAAGGCTTCCGACATCACCCGGAAAAAGAACCGGCTCTGATCCATGCGCTGGGTGGCGCGGCGGATCTTGGATGCCGCAACCAGCTCCATCGCCTTGGTGATGTGCATGGTGGATTCCACACTGCGGATGCGTGTGCGGATGGCCTTTACATTTGCTCCCATGGCTCCGCTCCGTTACACGCGCTCTGCAAAATACGGACGGTACGCAGTAAGCACCCGGTCGAGCTCCGCCGTGTCGGGCAGCTCTCCGCTCTCCCGGATGGTGCGCAAAAGATCCGCATGCTGTGCTCTGAGATAGGGGTACAGTTCTTCTTCATACCGGCCCACCTGCTCCACCGGCACATCCTCAAGAAAGTGATGGACCGCCGCATAAATGAGTACCACCTGGCACTCCACAGGTACCGGAGCGTTTTTGTTCTGTTTGAGAATCTCCACAATGCGCTCGCCCTGCGCCAGACGCGCTTTGGTATCCGCATCCAGGTCCGAGCCGAACTGTGCGAAACTCTGCAACTCCCGGTACTGCGAATAGAGCAACTTCAAGGTACCCGCGACCTTTTTCATTGCTTTGATCTGGGCGTTTCCGCCTACACGGCTGACAGAAATACCCGGGTTTACCGCCGGCATGATACCCGAATGGAACAACTCGGTTTCCAGGAAGATCTGTCCGTCGGTGATGGAAATGACATTGGTGGGGATATACGCCGAAACATCGCCTGCCTGTGTCTCGATAATGGGTAATGCGGTAATGGAACCGCCGCCGTATGCGTCCGCCACACGCGCGGCGCGCTCCAGCAGACGGGAATGCAGATAAAAGACATCTCCGGGATAGGCCTCGCGTCCCGGCGGCCGGCGGATCAGCAGCGACAGGGCACGGTATGCCACTGCGTGCTTCGACAGATCGTCATAGACGATCAGCACATCACGGCCCTGTGCCATGAAATACTCGGCTATCGCGCATCCCGAGTAGGGCGCAATATACTGAAGCGGAGCCGATTCGGACGCATTGGCACAGACCACCACGGTGTAATCCATCGCACCCGCTTCCCGCAGGGTTTCGGTCAATTGCGCCACGGTGGAATTTTTCTGCCCGATGGCAACATAAACACACAGAACCCCGGTATTTTTCTGATTGATAATCGTATCCAGCGCGATCGTAGTCTTTCCGGTCTGACGGTCGCCGATAATCAGTTCCCGCTGTCCGCGTCCGATCGGGATCATGGAATCGATCGCCTTGATGCCGGTCTGAAGCGGAACATTGACGCCCTGTCGCTTGATGATGCCGGGCGCCTCGCTCTCAATGGGACGCCGTTCGGTACATGCCACCGGGCCCTTGCCGTCAATCGGATTGCCCAGCGCATCCACCACACGCCCCAGCATGGCATCCCCGACCGGAACGCTGACCACCTGCCCGGTACGCCGCACCACGGTGCCTTCCCGGACGCCTTCTCCCTCTCCCAGAAGCACGATGGACACAGTGCTCTCTTCCAGATTGAGCGCCATGCCGGTCGCCCCGCCGTCGAAGGTCAGAAGCTCGTTTGCCATGCAGTTTTCCAGGCCGTATGCTTTGGCGATGCCGTCGCCCACCAGAATGACGCTACCGACTTCCGCCTCTGCGATCCGGTTCTCATAATGCTTGATCTGCGCTTTGATGATATTGCTGATTTCCTCAGGGCGAAGACTCATTTCTTCCGCTCCCCTTTCTTCATGTTAAAACTGTCGCGCGGGCGTGTGATTCCGCCGCATGTCCGACCTGCGGCCGGCCCATACCTCCGGACAGATGCCGGACGGCGACAGTACCGCTTCACAGCGTAGTCGATCCGAGCAGCCGGCGCAAATCATCCAGTTTGCGGCGCACGCTGCCCTCATACAGTTTTCCGCACAGAACCACCTGCATGCCTCCGATCAGCGACGGGTCTACCCGCACCGAAAGGTCCACATGCTTGCCGGTGATATCCGACAGTTTTTTCTCCAGTGTCCTGAGCGTTGCAGCATCGGGCATCACCGCAGCAGTAACTGCCGCGGTGGCGATTCCCTCATGCTCGCGGTACAGTTCCACCGTACGGCGCAACATCGCGCAGAGGTCGGCTCCGTGCCCGCGGCTCACCATCAGGGCCGCCGTTTCGGCAAGATATGGATGCGCTCCCTCCAGGGCCTGACGCACCGCGGTTTCGCGTTCGTGCGCCGACAACTCGGGAGAAGCCAGTATTTTCGCATAAAGGGGCTGTTCTTCCAGCGCCTGCAACGCAGTCCGTACTTCTCCGATCACCTGTCCGGTCAACTCTTCTTCCAGCAGAAGGGAAAAGAGCGCCTGTGCGTATTCATTCGCCGCTTCATGCATGGTCATCACCCAATTCCCGGACAAATTCCTCCATCAGTGCCTGATGGTCTTCCGGTCGCAGTTCCCGCTCCACCACCTTCTCGGCAATGCTGAGGGAAATGCGTGAAATATCGTCTTTGATCTCATTGACCGCCTTTTTCTTTTCCCGGGCGATCTCCGCCTGTGCCCGCGTCAGGATGTGTCCCGCTTCCTCACGGGCCTGCGCCACGGTTTCATCCGCCTGCTGCTGTGCTTTCTGCTGTGCGGCGGTAAACATCTGCTGCACGGTGGAATCGGCTGTCGCCAGCTTCTCATCGTACAGCCGTTTGTTTTCCTGCGCCGTATTGCTGGCGTCCTGTGCGTCACGGTACAGTTTGTCCACCTCCGCAGAGCGCTGTGCCAGGATTTTCTGTACCGGACGGAACAGGAACCGCTTCACAATCAGATACACGATCAGCAGGTTGCAGATGGCAAACAGGATATGCCACAGATTGACGGAAATAACATCCAGAGAATTGACGGCAAAAAGGGGAGTGTAACCCATATTTGCCTCACCCCGCTCAGCGGCCTACCGCGTCCAGCAGCCGATTGACCATCAGGCCGGGCGCAACAAAGATCAGAAGAATCGCAATGATCAGCGCATACAGACCGGTGGTTTCCGCAACCGCGCATCCCATCAGCATGGTGGTTGTGACCGGGCTGCGGCTCTCAGGCTGACGGGCGATCGCTTCGCACGCCTTACCGACCGCATAACCTTCACCGATACCGGGGCCGATACCGGCGATCATCGCGGTTCCCGCTCCCAATGCGCACGCGCCGAGAATGATTGCAATTGCCAGTTCCATTTGTTTTTCCTCCCAAAACAGTTTTTATAAAATCAGGATTCGCTGCCCGATGCCACATACAGCATGGTCAGCATCGCAAAGATAAACGCCTGCAGTCCGCTGCTAAACAGATCAAAGTACAGGGACAAAATGCCCGGTATACCGATCTGCAGCACCGGCGGGAAAGCGTCCCCGATGACCGGGATCCATCCGAATACCAGCCCTGACAGCGCACCCAGCGCCGCATACAGCATGGTGGAGATCACCGCACCCGACAGCACATTGCCGTAATGACGGAACGTCATGGAAACCGGAGTGGCCACCTCGCCGATGACATTGAAGGGCGTGAGCACCCAGATGGGCTGGGTGAAGCCCTTGAGATAATTGCCGACGCCGGCACGCATTTTTGAACGGATGATCAGAACAAAGGACACCACCGCCCAGCCGCCTACAATATTGATATCCGAGGTGGGGGCATACATGCCGACCAGACTCGAGAGACTGGAAAAGAGAGACAGCGCCATCATCCCGGCGATAAAGGGGGCGAAGCGGTAATAAGCAGGTCCCATGTTGGACTCCACCAGACCGCTTGCCTTCTCCACCAGCCATTCCGCCACAATCTGGCGCGCCCCGCCGGGGCGCACACTCATGCCTGCAGTCAGAAAACGGCACAGGAAGAAAATGAACAGGATCACCAGCACCGAATTGACCTGGGATTCGGTGACGGTCAGATTCAGGAACGAATTGCCGGAAAGGCCGCTGTCCCAGAAAATCGTCGCCCCGGAAATCGAAATGCCTTCCCCGCTGTCCACAAACAGAACCTTGATAGCCATCCCGCACAGCAGGGTGAGGATCATGGCGCAGAGCCACACCCAGGGCATGACCGACCGCCGGTGCGCCGGTACGGCCGGCTGATGCAGAGAGGCGGTCGCGTTCCTGTCCGTGCCGGTTCCGTCCAGGGACGGGGCAGACGCGTTACTGCCGGTTGTCGTCATCGGTCTGCACCTCACTTTCCGCGGGCGCCGTCATGCGGCGTCCTTTATATATCGTATGAATCTGATACCCCAGAATAATGATGCGCGGAAACAGCAGCGTCACCACCGCCGCAATCCACTGAAACCATCCGAGCGCGATTCCCGCCCCTACTAGGGCACACAGCACCACGGTGCGCACTGCCTGTGAGGCCTGAACCATCCGCTTGGCGTGTTCGGGATCGCCCTGTGCGGTGGCGCGCCGGACCGTAACCCCCATCAGAAAGAAATTCCCCACCACCAGGACCAGCGGGATCACCGATCCGAGAAACACCTCAAGGTTGTATCGGGAAAGCGCCGCGAAAATCGCCTGCATCACCAGCGACAGGGCAAGGCTCCCCGCACCGATCAGCAGAGTGGTCCGCACGACGGGATCGTTTTTTCTGCTCATAAATCGTGTTTCTCCTCCCCGGGGGCGGACGGAGGCGTATCTCCGTCGCTCCGGCTTTTTTTCACAAACAGGGCCATGTACCGGTAAAAATTGCATCCTGCGCTGATCAGTCCCACCGCCAGCAGCACCAGTACCACCCACACACCCGCTGCGGTTTTCGACTGAATCCAGACTCCCGCCAGCGTGCACAGTACGGGAGGCAGCACAACCGACAGTCCGAACTCGGTCAGGAAGACCAGATTGCGCCAGGGGCGCAGATCATTCTGCCGCACCGAACCGCCCCCTCTCAGAATCATTCAATATTTTTTATTGTATCACAATCTGTCCGGAAAATCAATTCCATTTTACCGATTCCCCTATTTTCGTCAATCTGTTTGGGTTATTGATAATTTTCTGTCGATGGGGCGGGTGAGAATGCGCTCCTCGCCCGACGGCGCCGCCCGGATCAGCAGCAGGGTTTCCGGATCGCGCACACAACATGGCAACCACCGTACCCCGGCCGTCCGGCGCAGAAAGAGGCCGGGTGGCAGCAACCTGCCGCGCTGCTCTTCGAACACCTCCGCGCCATGGCAGAGCCGCAGGACCGCAGCGCCGCGCGACAGCCGCATTTCCCGGAACACCGAAATCAGTCCGGGCAACGGACGGCTCACCTGTGCGGTATGGGTGTAGAGAAAGCGGCGGTGTGTAAAACGCTTGTATGGATCCGGGTTTTCGGTGTAGATGCGAACCGCCTCTGCATACAGCACCTGTTCCACATAAAGGCGGCATTTTTCCCGCATTGCCGCATAATATTGGTTGATTGCCGCCACTGCGGCCCCCTCCCCTTCCAAGTGAGGCAGATCTATGCGGCTTTCCGCCATAGTCATCCCCTCAAGGCTGTACAGATCGGCTTTCTGTTCGCTCATGATATCCTCCCCTTGCCCGGCATTCCGGTCTCTCCAGTATATGCGCCCAAATCGCCGGCTATCCCCCCGGCGCTTGACAGAGAGACGCGCCTGTGGTATCATGCATCTGTAACCACCGTTTCCGAAAGGAGTCTTTTCATGCGCAAACCGTTTCTGCTGCTTTTTCTGTGCGTGCTGTGCGCCTTCCTCCTGATCCCTCTTTCCGCCGCGGACGGATACGCCTGCCCCGCCACCGATTCCGAAGATGTCCTGTACAGCCGCCTTGAAGAGGGCCTTTCCTGTTTCGCTCAGCAGATTCCGCTGGACGGTCTCCGGGTCACGCCTGACACCGTGCGTACCGTCTATTCGCGTGTATTGGGCTCGGAACCCATGCTCTTTGGCGCCGATCTCTCCTACCGTTACACTTCCGACGCAGACGGTTATGTAACCTCCGTGTCTCCCAACTACCGCATGACGCCCAAAGAATACGAAGCTGCTGCGGACGATGTCCGGGAGCAGGTCACCGCACTGGCTTCTCTGGTGCGCGGCAGGAGCGAACTGGAAAAAGCGCTGCTGCTGCATGACCTGATCTGCCTGCGTTTCTCCTATGACCAGAGTCTGCAGATTGCGGATGTTTACCGGATGCTGACCGAAGGGAGCGCGGTGTGTCAGGGATATGCCCTGCTCTACAAGCTTCTTCTGGAAGAAGCGGGCATGGAAAGCGTATGCGTCATCTCCCCGGATCTTTTACACGAGTGGAACCTGGTGCGCATTGACAACCGCTGGTATCATGTGGATGTCACCTGGGACGACACCGATGCCTATACACTCGGTTCGATATCCCACCGCTATTTTCTGCTCAGCGACGCCGCGCACGACGCCATCCCCCAGCGGCAGGCGCCCCGATGGCAGCAGTACCCCTGCACCGACACGCTCTACGACAACTCTCCTCTGCACGATCTCACCTCCGCGGTATTCTTCTATGACGGCTCCTTCTACGGGATCCGTGAGGGGCAGATCGGTGCCTTTCCGGTTTCGCCCGATATGGCCGGCTGGCACACGCTCTATGACCTCACCCGGCACGACTGGGCCACCTTCGGAGATCCGTTCACCGTATGGGACGGTACCTGGTCGGGACTCTGGGTCAGCCCGGAGGGCATTCTGTTCTTCAATACCCCGGAGAAACTGTGCTATCTGCTGCTGACCTCACCCGGCACTGCCTATGTGGATAAAGTCTATACCGGACGCGACGGCCTGCTCTACGGCTTCCGTCCGGAGGAGGATGGCTCGCTGACCTGCTCGGTCATGCGGCAGCCCAACGAAACCGCCTGTACCCCGGTCCCGGTGTCCCCGGATCCGCAGGTCTGCACGGTGGACTATCTGGTGCAAGGTTCCTGCATTCTGACGCAGAGTTACGCCCCCGGACAGCCCCTTGTGCTGCCCGGCACGCGCCCGGTATACCCCGGCACACGCTTTGACGGCTGGGCGGGCGCGGCAGAGGGTGATCCGGTGACCGGGTCGCTGCGTCTGACCGCGCGCCTTACCGAATCGGACACATATTATACCGTGACCTTCCGCACAGAGGAGGGAGATCTGACGGTCCCCTGCGCCGAAGGAGCGCTTCCCGAAATCCCTCCGCATGACACCCGGCTGATCCGGGAAGAAGAGATCCTGTATTTTGCAGGATGGCAGACGCCCCCGGCGCCCGCCGAAGCAGACACCGTCTACACCGCCCGTTACATAGCGGTGCCCCGCAAGTTCCTGTATACTGCCGCGCAGATCCTGCAACGGCTGGATACGGTGCCGCAACAGGTCAGCCCCGGCGTGTACGGTCAGCTGAACGCGCTGTCGGAAGCAGTCCTTTTTGTCGATCCTTCCGATCCGCAATATGACCGGATGAAGGCAGCAATGGAACAGGCGGTACAGGATTACAACCGTACCGCACGGACGGAAAACGAAGCGTTCCGCTCCGTATGGGCGTTTTACAGCCCTTGCGTTCCTTCCTGAAAGTCCCCGGCGCGCCGCACCCGTCCAGACCCGGTGACCGCATGCAGCGCCTTGTAAAATCCGGCTGAACTGCCGAAGCCGCATGCCAGCGCGGCATCCAGTACGGTTTCGCCTCCTGCCTGCAGGCGGTCCATCACCGCCCGGACCCGCACCCGCCGCAGAAACGCTGTCGCCGACACCCCCATCAGACGGACAAACAGAGCGGAAAAACGCTGCTGCGGCATGCCTGCGGCAGCGGCAGCCTCGCCTACCGTAACCGGGTCGGCATAGCGGGCGCGCAGGAACGCGGCCGCATCCGCAATCCTGCGGAAATCGGTTACGGCCACCCTGTCGGTCCCCGGTCTGCCGGGAGCTGAGTAAAACCTGCCGACCGCAGCTCCCAGTTGCAGCAGAGCGCCGTATGCCCCCGCAGAGGAAAAGGAATCCCACCGTGCAAGCTCCGTCCCCAGTCTGTGAAAGGCAGAGTGTACATCGGTATACCCCGCGTCGCCCGGCCGCATCACGGCGGCCCCGCCCGCGCGGCTGAAGAACGCTTCCGCGCAATCCGGGTACGGATACAGGGCCAGAGGCGAAAAGGTAATGACATCCAGCGTGATCTCTCCGCAGGACGGATCGGCGGTCAGCCGACGGCGTTCCCGGTCGTGAAACAGCAGCAGAGCCCCCGGGCCGACCCGGCAGCACTCCTGCTCAATCTGCCACTCCCCG
>CASFDI010000073.1 GCA_949293405.1 uncultured bacterium
CGGCGTGATTCCGGAGCGGATTGTCAAGGGGTTTACGGATCACCGGGTGATTTTCCTGTGCCCGGTGGATCCTAAACTGGAAAAGCAAAAACTGCTGATGATCACCCGCTGCGGTATGGGAAAAACCACCCAGCTTTCCGAATACTTTGTAGCGCGCAGGAAATTCGACGCCATGACGCTTTCGGATGAGGACCGCCTGGTCTATGCCGGCCTGCGCACCCGCGGCACCGCGGTGATCTGCACCTTGTCTGACGGCAGCGAAAAGACCCTGGAGAAAAATCTGCCTCTCATCGCCCGGAAAACCAAGGGGGTCAAAGCGCTCAAACTCAAACCAGGTGTGACCTGTGCCTCTGTCCGGCAGGCATAAAGGTATATATGTAAACAATTGTTTCCGACCTGGCGCGGAATTCGCGCCGGGTCGGCTTGTTGTGTCCGGTGGGGCATGGGCATAGTGACAGCCGGAACCGGTCGGACGGTCCGGCGCGTGTTCTGCGGCCGCGCTCCTTTTCGCGCCACTGCGCAGTTGCAGCCCTGCCACGGTATTGGCATGGGGCTGCGGGACCGGGCACACGGGCGCAATGACCCGGTTGACAAGATACGGCCGGTGTGGTATGATGAATCTAAACCGGGCGGTGCAGGGGACCGGAAGAATCTGACTGAGACGGAGGCAGACCATGGCACATCAAGAACGACCGAATATTCTTCTGATTATGACCGATCAGATGCGTGGGGACTGCATGGGGATCGCCGGGCATCCGGATGTGAAAACCCCCTATCTCGACCATCTGGCAAGTCTGGGAGCCTGGTTCCCGCATGCCTATACCGCGGTACCCTCCTGTATTGCGGCACGGTGCGGCCTGATGACCGGACTCTCCCAGGATCATCACGGGCGGGTTGGCTACCGGGATATGGTGGACTGGGATTACCCGCTGACCCTTCCGGGTGAGCTTTCGGCGGCAGGGTATGATACCGCGTGCGTGGGGAAGATGCATGTGCATCCGCTGCGCAGAAGACTCGGGTTTCACCGTCTGGAGCTGCATGATGGGTACCTGCATGCCTATCACAATCCCCGCCTGCCGTACGAAGAACACCAGAGCGTCGCGGACGACTACTTTTACTGGCTGAAAAGCAATCTGGGGATCAACCGGGATGTCACCGACACCGGCCTTGAAACCAACTCCTGGGTGGCGCGTCCCTGGCCGTACGAAGAGCGGTATCATCCTACCAACTGGGTGACCGACCGTGCCATTGACTTTTTCCGCACCCGGGACCGGTCGCAGCCCTTTTTCCTCATGGCTTCCTATGTGCGGCCACATCCGCCTTTTGACGCGCCGGCGTGCTTTTTTGACCTGTACCGTGACCGGGATCTGCAGGGACCGTATATCGGGGATTTTGCAGATGCCGAGCGTCTCAGACAGAAAGGCAGGTTGGTGGATGGCGACACCGGCCCTGCGGATGCCGAATCGCTGCGGCTGGCGCGTATCGGGTATTACGCCTGCATTTCTCATGTGGACAATCAGATCGGTCGGATTCTGTATGCCCTGCACGACTACGGATTGTCCCAAAATACCGTGATCCTGTTCTGCTCGGATCACGGCGAATTGTTGGGAGACCACTATACCTATCGTAAGATCAGGCCGTATCAGGGAAGTATCCGTATTCCCATGCTGATTTACGGTGCCGGTATATCGGGCGAACAGGAGCAACTGGTGGAACTGCGGGATGTGCTGCCTACCTGCCTTGCGCTGGCAGGCGTGCAGGCACGGGGACCGGTGGATGGGCTTTCCATGCTATCCGACAATCACCGTACCTTCCTGCACGGAGAGCACAGCGGCGGGGATATCGGCAATCAGTTCATCGTGACCCGGACCGATAAATTCTGCTGGTTTACCCATGACGGGCGCGAGCAGTACTTCCGTCTGGACAGGGACCCGCATGAACTGCATGACTGCATTGCCGAGGAAGACTGTCAGGAACGGATTGTGCAGCTGCGTGCCCTGCTGTGCGCGCAGTTGCTGGGGCGGGAAGAAGAATATACCGACGGCAGCCGGTTGATTGCGGGCCGTCCGGGGAAGGCGGTGCTGAGCCGCCCGCTGCCCCGGTAATCTGACCGGGGAACCGACCGGGAATTCGGCGGGAGCTGGCTTTCTCTGCCGACGGGACGGATGTTCTGTCCGGCATGTCTGCACTTTTCCCGGGCATCGGGGAGCCGGAGCCGTTCTGTTTGCCGGGTCTTCCGCATACCGTATTCAGAATCAGACAGGCGGTGCGGCCATGTGGCCGCACCGCCTGTCCTGACGGAGCCTGTTCCGATGCCTCAGCGGACGGGGTGCCGGGAGAGATATCGGGAAAAACCCCGAGAGAGCCCCCGGGGAAGCCCCGGGTATACCGGTCTTTCAGTCCTGTACCCCATCGGGCCATCCGGCGGCGGGTTGTCTCTCCGAACCGTGCTCCTTGCTTTTTTGCTGTTCCTTCTGCGAACTTTACGCCTGAACGGTCTCCCGCCCGGCCAGCGAGAACCGCATACGACCGCGGTTGGGCTCGCACTCTTCCAGCCGTACCTGCACCGGATCTCCCGGACGGAAGACCGTCGTACCGCAGGAGAGTGTCTGATGCGCCTGATCGAAGACAAACATACCCGGCAACTCAGCCAGCGGAATCATCCCTTCGCAGGTGTTCTCCAGTTCGCAGAACATGCCGAATCCGGTTACGCTGCTGACGCGTGCGGGGAAGACGGTTCCCACAAAGCGTTCCATATACAGGCATTTGTACAGTTCTTCAATACGGCGTTCCGCCTCCATAGCGCGCAGCTCGGTATCGGTAGCGGCCGCTGCGGCACGCTTGGCGTAGTCGGCATAGCGGCGGGGCGGTTGCCCTTCCAGCAGGACCTTGTGAATGATACGGTGAACCGCCAGGTCGGACAAACGGCGGATCGGAGAGGTGAAATGACAGTAGAGAGGAGCCTGCAGTCCGAAGTGTCCGGTTGCCTGCGGGCTGTAAACCGCTTTCGCCATGGCGCGCAGCAATGCATAGGACACCGCATGTTCGGTGCCGCGCTCGCGTGCCTGTTCCAGCAGGGCGGAAAAATCGCGGGTGTCAAGCTTTTCCTTGCGCAGAAAGGCGGTATCAAATCCCATTCCCTTCAGATACACGGCCAACTCTCCCAGTTTTTCGGGCAGGGGGGCGTCGTGTACCCGATAGACACAGGGAATCCCGCGCTCGGTGAGCAGGGTGGCCACACCGCGGTTGGCGCACAGCATGAACTGTTCGATCAGGCGCTCGGCATCTCCGCGCTCCCGGCATACAATGTCAACCGGTTCGCCCTTTTCGTTCATGATAATTTTCGCTTCCGGTCGGTCCAGTTCCATCGCCCCGCGTGCCTGCTGTGCTTCATGGAGCAGAGTGTACAGACGGTGCATTTTCTGCAGGGAGGGGTAGACCGTACGGTATTTTGCGTAATACGGGGACCGGGCGCCGTTTTCAAACAGGTCGTTGACCTCGCTGTACACGCCTCGTACCCGGGAGCGGATGATCGAGGGTTCCACCCGACAGGAAATCAGGTCGCCGTCGGGCGCCAGCGTCAGATAAGCGCTCAGGGCATACCGGTCCTCATTGGGGTTGAGCGAGCAGGCACCGTTGGAGAGGCAGGGAGGCAGCATGGGTACCACCCGATCGATAAAATAGACGCTGGTTCCGCGTTCCATCGCCGCACGGTCAAGAGCAGTCCGCTCAGGTACATAACAGCTGACATCCGCAATGTGGACGCCCAGCAGCCACTTTCCCCCTGCCAGCTGTCGCAGGGAAACCGCGTCGTCAAGGTCCTTGGCGTCCTCGCCGTCAATGGTGAAAATGATCTCATGGTCGCGCCGGGTACGCCCCCGGTCGGTGAGAGGCCTGCGTGCTTCGGCTTCGGCCTGTTCCAGGGCAAAGGGATCAAATTCAACCGGTACGCCCGTCTCTGCCAGAATACTTTCGTAGTTGGCATGCAGGGAAGAGGCGGGACCGAATACCCGTACAATCTCCCCGTCAGGGTCGCTCTGGGTGCGCCGGCGCAGGCGCACTTCTACCTTGTCGCCGGTCCGGCTTTCGGGGGTGGGGGTTACGCGCACTTTGATCGGGAGACGGGTGTCATCCGGAATCACAAAGAAATTGCCCATCCCACCCCGGCGGGCACGCCGGTTGAGCCAGCGGCCTTCACAGAGTGTTCCGATGACCGTGCTGCGCCCCTGCTCGAGAATGCGCAGGACCTGACCTTCGGGTCTGCCGTCGTAGGTATCCTGATAGCGCACCCGGACCGATACCCGGTCGCCGTCCAGTGCGCCCGCTGTGCAGTGTGCCGGAATGAACAGGTCGTCGGCGCCGTCGTCACGGTGCAGAAATCCGAATCCGCGGCCGGTCCCTGAAAAAACACCCTGGACCGTCTCTTCGGTCCGTCGGTCGTCCGGGATCCTGCGGATGTGCGCCGTGCGGTTGCGTGCACGCGCTGTAGCCTGGGACCGTGCGGAATGTCCGGCGAGGCGTTTGCCCGGATGTGCATTTTTCTTTTGGGGGCTCCTGTGCTTGCCGTATTTCATCGTACACTCCTTCCGTTAAAAAATGCCCATGCTCGGTCGAGCATGGGCAATCGGTTCAGTCGGGGAAGTTGGAGAAAAATTCGGAGGCGTTCTGCCACACATTGGTGTTCCCGTAGGTCGTGGCGTAATCGGGCTGAATCACATAAACCACAACTACCAGAACCACAAATATGACACCCACAACGGTGGTCAGTCTGCCCAGAAGGCGGTCAATGCGCGTGCCCTGCTCTTTTCCGAAAAAGGTTTCCGCGCCGCCTGCAATCGTACCGGAAAGTCCGTGAGATTTGCCGTGCTGCATCAGGACCGCTGCCACCAGGAACAGTCCCATCACCAGCAGCAGAATCATGAGTATTGCGTTGATAATGGTCATCTTCGTTACCCTCTGTTATTCTTGATCCGGCCGGGAATGCGGACATCTCCGGTCGCAAAAGTTACTTTAACAACAGTATTATACCACATCAGCCATGCAAATGCAAGAGCAAATGAGAATTTCACCGCAAAATATTTTTTCACGGGAAGCCGCGCTTGTGTGGTGCCGGGACGTGGAAATCAGGTGGCTGCAGCTTTTTTCTTGCGGTAAGGCGCGAATGCAGGCAACACATGCGACACCACCGCATCACATGCATCGGGGGTATAGTCCCGGAAGGTCAGCAGCCGCTTGCCGATTTCTTCGAGGGAGCGACTGTCGGGCAGGGGGAAATTCATCAGCTCGCGTGCATTGATCTGTCCCGATTTGGATACGATCCGGATATACCGGTCATACAGAGAAGAAGAGAGCACGGCGTGAAGCCCGCAGACAAAGGCAGAACTCATTTCAGGTGCGCCCTCGGCTGTGTCGAGATAGTTGAGCTTGTTGTGCGTGGAAATATAGCGGTACATGGGAATCTGAGCGGCCAGATAGACCGAACAGGTCAGACGGCGCTTGTCCGATTTCGCAGGTACGCGCTTGATCAGCAGCATATTCCGGTTTTCCTGCATCAGAGACGGGATGGAAGGACGCAGGTACTGATGATGATCGGGCAACGGGAACTGGACTCTGCCGTCGGAGAGACACCGGGGGTGGATCAGAGGAACCGCACCTTTCTCGGGCTTGTCCAGCAGCAGGTCGCGATAGCGCGACTCGAGTGTGAGACCGGTCCGCATGCGCAGGTGATAGTCGGCACAGCTCATGGGCAGAGCCCGCACCGTCTCCAGCACCCGCAGATCCTCTTCACCTCTCACCAGCGTCAGGCTGAAGTCCTGCGGATCCACCAGAAAATCATAGGCAAGCGGGGGAATCGTATGGGTGTGTTCCCGGGTACCGTTGTCGGTGGAGATTGACAGTGTGACGGTATGAGGAGTCTCCGGCATGCGCGCCATTGAAAGGATCATGTTTTTGCGCACGCCGTCATACTTGCCCGAGAAAAGATGAATGTGCCGCAGTTTCAGTTCGGTAAACAGCCGCTCACGGAAGTGCGTAAGCGTGACTGCGGTAGCGCAGGGGGTAGGCAACAGGGTCACCATCTGGCCGGACGGACCGAGCAGAGGCAGACAGCGCAGGGCAAAGGCATAGGCCGCCTCGGTGTTGGCGGCGGTCAGCTCCTCGCGGAAGGGAAGCAACTCGGGCGCATCTTTTGAGAACAGGTCGTGCGGCGGATTCATGATGATGTAGTCATAGGGGATGGTCGTATCTGCGGAACGCGCGGAAAGCAGGAAGTTTTCTTCGATGATCTCATAGACCACCCGCACATTCCATTCGCGCTTGGCTTTCTTGCGCAGACGCTCCAGGTTGTTCTTCAGCATGGGGAGAAAGTCTGCGGCGTTTTCATACGCGGTCACATATACGCGCGCCACGGACCCCTGCCGGCAGATCGCTTCCAGCAGCGCGGCGGTCAGAATCCCTGTCCCCGCTCCCGGATCCAGGATCCGGCATTCGTCTGTGACAGACAGCGAAAACAACTCCGCCATCAGGGCGGCAGTATCTTTCTTGGTGAAAAAGCGTCCGATCCGGATGTTTTCAGCACCCGATTTCTGCCTGATCAGTTTTCTGGTGTTTCTCACAGCCATGCTCAGCATATGCAGATCCCCTCTTTCGACCGTGACGGGACAACTCTGCCCCGTTTTCTTTATTTAGTATAACATATTTTTTGTAGGAAGTAAAGCGAAAATATGAGATTTCTGCAAATACTTGCAACCAAAGACGCATTGTGCTATAATAGTGCAGAGACAGGCGTGGCGAGAGCCGTGCCGGGAAGCGCAAGGAGGCTGAACGCATGAGCATGGAAATCCGCATTCTGCACTGCGGGGATATACTTCTGGACAGTCCGATCCCCTCCCCTCTGCCCGAACAGAGCGAGGCAGGCAGGAGGGAAGTGCGCGAGGCATTGCGCAAAATCGGCGACTATGTGGTCAAGGAGCAGATTCATCTGGTGATCCTGTCGGGGAACCTGTTTGACCGACGGTATGCCACTTTCCGAACGGCGGAGACCCTGGCCGGACTGATTGCCTCCGCTCCCGGCACCCGGTTCGTCATTACACCGGGGCATTACGATTATTTTGACGCCGACAGCATCTATGCCGGGGAATTCCTGCCATCCAATACGGTGATTTTCCGCGCTTCCATGCCTGCGCGCGTCGCCTTCCCCGAATGGGAACTGGCGGTATATGGCTGGGCGTACAACAGCCCGGAGCATCGGGTGATCCTGCCGATGCTTGCCGAGGGGGACGATCTGCTCACCACCGTGCTGTGCGGTTGCTGTGAAGGAGACAATGTACTGCCTGACAGTGAATTTGCTTCGTTCGGCACCGATCTGGTTCTTTTGTCCGGAAGCGACAAACCGTACGCCGGTTTTCATACGGCAGGACAGACGCAGATTGCTTACAGCGGCGCTGTTGCCTGCATGCACTATGAGGATAACGCCATCGGAGGCGCCAACCTGATCCGCGTGGTGCGCGGTGGGATGAAGCCCGAGATTTATACCGAAAGGCTCACTTTCGGCGAGGTGTTCCGCGCCGACGAAAAGGTGGATATCACCGGCCTTTCCACTCTTCAGGAAGTGACCGGTCGCATCCGGGAGATGATTGCCGCGCGCGGTTTCGGTAAAAATACCGCGCTCCGGGTCACCCTGACCGGTACAGTGTCCCCGCAGCTGGCCGTGCCGCGCAATCTGATGGGAGAAACCTTCGGTCTGGTGGCGTTTGAACTGCGCGACGAGTCGGTGCCGGTGATCGACCCGATGATGTTGCGCGATATGTCCGCCCGGGGGGAACTGTACCGGATGCTGGCACCCCGCATCGCGGGACAGGACGCGCGCGACCGCGCGGAAGCTGCGCGCACGCTGCGCATCGGTCTTGCCGCTCTGGAGGGGCGCGATATTACTCATCTGTAAGTCCGGAGCCGGGTCACAGACAGATTGCTCCCGAAAGTACAGAAAAAAGATTATTCCCGGGCTTTTCCGGAACAGCCGGCAGCCGGTACGCGTTTCTGCGGTACCGGCTGCCGGTTTTGTATGGAGCGGGCGGGGAGGTGGTTTGTGCGGCAGGCGTGGCAACCAGCGGAATGACAGGCAGCGGGCTTGCCGCCGCGGGACATCCTCCGATGCCCGGGAAAAGACGGCCGGTACGCACCCTGCCGATGCAGACTGCCGGGTTTCATGCGGATCTGTCCGGTTCCGAAGCGGACAGACGGGTGCCGGTCAGCAGTCGGACTTTCTGATCATCAGGTATTCATTGCGCATGCTTCCGTCTTTCAGCCGGATGGCATCGGGATGCACGCCCACAAGACGGAAGCCCATCTTTTCATACAGATGCCGGGCGCGCTCGTTGCCTTCGACAAATTCCAGTTCCATCTGCAATACATACGGATCCTCTGCGGCAATCCGGATCAGTTCCTGAAAAAGACGGGTGCCGATTCCCTGATCCCAGAATTCATGTAAAATTGCAATAGACACCGATGCACGGTGCCGATCTTTGATCCGTCTGCCGCACTTGAGCAGACAGTTTCCCGCGATGACACCGTTTACCGCGCAGATCAGCATGACATCGCGCTCGGAATCGTTGATCTGCGTAATCAGACGCTGCTCGTCCTCCGGTGTGTCGGTACATTCTTCCGGATACCGCATAATGAATTCGGTTTCTTCGGCCGTTTTTCTCAGCCAGGCGAGTATTCCGGGAATATCTTCCTTACCCGGAGAGCGGATGACCGCGCACCGTCCGTCTTTCAAGTAAAAGGATCTGCTTCCGACAATCATAGATTCGCCTTTCCGTGCTTCGCACACTGCGTATTGCCGTACAATTATACCATTGCGGCAGAAAAAATACAAGTACAATAAACAAAACATCATGGGGAATGCCGCAGTCCGGTCATAAAGATCCCGTATTTTTCTGCCGCGTGTACGGAACCGGAAAAAAGGTCGGAAAGCAGCAACCGAAGGGCGTTTTACGCGAATCGGGGCGGGCGGATTCGGGGCGCTGCTGTCTTGCCGGATTTTCGGTGTGTGCATTCAGCTGAACAGGAGCGGCAGATGGGTCGGCAGGATGTGACGGTATTTTGTTTGCAGGAGTTTTCGTTCTGTTTTTCCGGTTCATGCCCGACGGCGCGCCAGCTCCTCCAGAATCTGTACGGCCGGGGCTGGAAACCGCCCCAGGGCGTCCGGACCGATATTGAGCAGGTAATTGACACCGCGCTCGTTCAGGTGGTGCTTGAGTTCCAGAACACGGTCGGCGCTCTTCCAGTTGTTGTCAAAACTCTTGTAGCCCCAGGTGTCGTTCAGGGTCGTAGGGGATTCGATCAGATCGCCTTCCGGGTGTGTGTCGGGAATCTCATTGTCTCCCAGGGACCGGTAGTCGCCCATGCCGTTGCCGATACGCGAATTGACCAGGCAGTCGGGTTGCAGGCGCTTTACCAGTTCGTACAGTTGCCGGCTCTGCCCGGGGGAAATGGTCTTCGGGGTGTCGAACCAGATCAGGAACAGATCTCCGTAATTGCGCAGCAATTCCTCAACCTGGGGGACGGTTTTTTCGGTAAAGCACCGGGTATAGTCCTTTTTTGAAGCGTCCGGGAAGTCCCAGTCGTTGGTCCAGCTCATTTCTCCGCAGTTGGTGTGTCCGGTGAGATATCCCCCTCCGTCCGGATGTGACCAGTCGAGATCCTGGGAGTAATACAGTCCGAATTTCATGCCGTGCCGCGCGCAGGCATTGGCGACTTCCTCTACCACATCACGCCCGAACGGTGTAGCGTCCACCGTATTGAAATCGCTCACACGCGAGCGGAACAGGGCAAACCCCTCATGGTGTTTTGCCGTAAGCACCACATAGCCCATACCGGCACGCTTGGCGGCCATGACCCACTCTGTAGGGTCAAACAGCAGCGGCTGAAAGGCCGCCGTCAGACGGTGGTACTCCCGGTTGGGAATGCGGAAATAGGACTGCAGCCACTCTCCGATGTGAGGAATACGGCGCCCGCCCCATTCGCCTGCGGGCAGAGCGTAAAGCCCCCAGTGCAGCATCAGACCGAATCCGGATTCCCGGAAATAAGTTTTGTTGTCCATTGTTGCTCCTTTCCGCGCCGGCAGCAGAATACTTGCAAAATCCGGCGTTTTCTGTTATCCTGTATACAGCATACAGGACCTGCCGCTTTTTTTCCATGTCAGAGGCAGGCGCAAATCTGTCCGGAACCGGCATATTCGGGGGGATTATGAAATCTGTTTTTTCGTATTTCACATACGGGTGCCGCTGTGCGCCGCCCGGCTGGCAACGCCGCAATTACCCCGGGATTCACCGCTTTTATCTGGTGCTTGGCGGAACCGGCTGGTACACGGAAGCGGGGGTACGGCATCCGTTTGTCAGAAATCGCTTTTATCTGTTCCCGCAGAACGGGGTTTTTGAGACCGGGCAGGACGAGGGAGACCCGCTTTTTCATCTGTATTTTGATTTTACGG
>CASFDI010000074.1 GCA_949293405.1 uncultured bacterium
GCTGAGGAAGCAGGTAAAAGACGAAAGGGTCATACAGATGGTAAAGCGATACCTGAAAAGCGGAGTGATGGAAAACGGTGTTGTAACAGAGACAGAGGAAGGCTCCCCGCAGGGAGGAAATCTCTCCCCGCTTTTAGCAAATGTGCATCCGAATGAATTTGACGGGGAATTCCATAGACGAGGAGTGGCGTGCATCCGCTATGCAGATGATATCGTGCTGCTGGCGAAAAGCGAACGGGCGGCAGAACGTCTGCTGGAAAGCAGTACGAAATACCTGGAGGAGACGCTGAAGCTGAAGGTGAATCGAGAAAAGAGCCGAACGGTCAGCGTGTTCGCGGTCCGAAACTTTAAGTTCCTCGGCATCTGTTTTGGGAAGAACGGAAAAGGAATCTACATCCGTGTCCATGGGGAAGATAAAAGTCTACGCGCGGGGATGGCGGAACTACTATGGGATAGCGGACAGGAAGAACAACATGGTAGAAAAAACAGATTCCTTATGATAAAATAGGATTGCTCAGAAAGAAGAATTGCAAATGTTTGCCTTTGTACACTGGAAGCAGGACTTGAAAAGGGAAAGGAAACTACATCCGGGTCCATGGAAAGTCATGGAAGAAAGCCAAGGATAAACTGCGCCAGCTCACTTCCCGGAGCAGGTGCGGAAGTATCATCCGAACCATGGAGAAGATAAAAGTCTACATGAGAGGATGGCTGAATTACTATGGGATAGCGGAAATGAAGAACAACATCGAAAGCCTGAACGGATGGCTGTATCGCCGGATACGCATGTGTATTTGGAAGCAGTGGAAACTGCCGAAAACGAGGATGAGAAAACTCACTGGATTGGGAGTAGACAGCCATTATGCGGCAACGATAGCCTACGACCGTAAAGGATACTGGTTCAATGCCGGAAACAAGGCGGTCAACTGGGCGTTAAGTAAAGAAAGACTGATAAACTGGGGCTTTTATGATTTAGCCACAGCCTATCAGTCTCTGCACGTCAACTATTGAAACCGCCGTGTACCGAACGGTACGCACGGTGGTGTGAGAGGACGGCGGCTAATCACCGCCTCCTACTCGATTATTAGCCGTTCATGCTGACAATTGATGTTTACATTTATCTGTGCAAACGCAATTGGTTTATGCCTCGGACAGCGCACAGTATTGCATTACGCCGGCGAGAAGTTCGGCAGCCTGTGCGCGGGTGATTTTCTGATCGGCTGCAATTTCGCCGCTGTTATTGGGACGGAACAGCCCAAGGTCATACAGTACTGCAACCGCATCTTCTGCCCAGACCGGCGCACTGCTCAGATCGCACGAAACCGTGACGGCTCCGCTCTCCGGATTCAGCAGCCGGGAAACGATGACAGCAGCTTCAGCGCGTGTGATGGTTTCATTCGGCAGGAATTTCAGTTCTCCGTCGGTATAGGTGCCGTATACCACACCGGCGCGCTGAGCTGCCGCAACATAGCCGGAAACGGCAGGGTCGATGTCGGAATTATCATCAAAACAGGTTGCACTGCCTTCAGACAGAGGTTTAACCCCGGCAGCCTTCATTGCCATTACCAGGAAGTCAACACGCGTGACCGCGTTTTTCGGATAGAAATACAGGCCATCGCCCTTGATGGTCCCCTGCATCAGACCGGCAGCGGTTACGGTCAGTGCGGCTCCGTAGGCCCGGTTTGTTTCCATATCTGTATATTCCAGGTCAATGGCGCGCTTCTTTACGGTGACATTTACGGTGGCAACGGTTGAGTAATTACCGTATTCATCACGCGCCACATAACAGAAGCGGTCCGTGCCGGTATAATTCTGATAGGGCGTGTAGCGGAAATCTCCGGTTGAAACATCGGTCAGGGTCAGGGTACCGTTTTCCGGATAGGTGACGATCATGTAGGTCACATCATCACCCTCAGGATCATAGCACGCCAGCGTACCCAGGACCGAAAGGTTCTGCTGGGTCTCGGTATACAGGCGTGTCTGGGGCAGGTCGTTGACGGTAGGGGCATGGTTGAGCTGTTCACACAGCCGGATCCGGCAGGTGACGCTTTCCTGCGACGACACATCGCAGCTGAAGGTAAAGGTTGCTTCGGTAACCAGAGGGGTAGCTGCTGTAAAGGTCAGTTTTCCGATGTCGGCGCTGCTGATGACCTGTCCGGCGACCGCTTTGACTTCACCGAATTTCAGGACGCCTTCGGTCGGATCGGGCAGGGTGCGCAGGGTAATGGTGGAGAATTTGCGCACATTGAAAAACTGTGTAAAGTCGGTGGTGCGGAAAGCGAGCGGCTGTCCGATCAGACCGCCTTTGATCAGTTCATAGTTCTGTGCCAGCACGGCAAGGCCCGGCGACAGCGTGGTTCCCTGGCTGGGCAGAACCACAGCACCGCAGAGCATGGTCAGGCAAAGCAGCAGTATCAGGCATTTTTTCATGGTTGGTTCATCCTTTCGTGGTGACTGATTCCTGTGTTCATTGTTGCCGGATCCAGGCGTTTTATGCACGGCGTGGAGATGTTTGCAAAAAAAACCATATTCCAGCGGGAACCGACCGGAAACGGCAGACATAGACTGACATTGCAGATATGCCTGCAAATTCTGAGAAAACGGAAGCAACGATGAATATGTACGATCCGAATCAATCCCCGCCCACCGGCACGCCCGAAGAAACGATGCCGCCTTGCACCGGGGAACAGATGCGAGACCTGGACGGCAAGCCGCTTGCCATGGTCTATTCGCCCAAACAGTTCTGGCACGACGCTTACGAACCGGACGAAGCGCTGATGCGCGGTACCCTGTTCCGGGAACTGGATAAACCCATCCTGACCGCGAACGGCACGACCGGAGGAGGAGCAAAACATGGCTGAAATGAATCAGACCGCCCTGATGGATAAAATACGCGCGCTTTCCTTTGCCTTGGTGGAAACCAATCTGTTTCTGGACGGACATCCGCGGAACAGGGCGGCACTGCGGTACTTCCAGCGGCAGAAAACCGAACTGGACCGACTGGTCAAAGAGTATGAGCAGCGGTTTTGCCCCATGACTGCCATGGGGGTGCAAAGTGAGAACGAGTGGAACTGGGTGACCTGTCCCTGGCCCTGGCAGAGCGAGCAGGAAGCGGCAGAGGGGTATATGCCGCCCGTCGCTGAGGGCGAAGAGGAGGAATGAGATATGTGGACTTATGAGAAGAAACTTCAGTATCCGGTCAAAATCAAGACCCCCAATCCCAAGTATGCCCAGATTATCATTTCCCAGATGGGCGGACCGGATGGAGAACTGGCAGCATCCACCCGTTATCTTTCCCAGCGTTTCTCCATGCCGTATCAGGAGGTCATCGGGATTCTGACCGATGTGGGAACCGAGGAACTGGCGCATGTGGAAATGATCAGCGCGATGCTCTATCAGTTGACGCGCAATCTTTCTCCTGAGGAAATCATGCGCAGCGGCTTTGACAAATATTTCGTGGATCACACGGTGGGCACTTATCCGGTTGCCGCAGCTGGCGTTCCGTTTGACGCCAAGTATATCGGGGTCAAAGGCGATGTGCTGGCAGATATTCATGAAGATCTTGCCGCTGAGCAGAAAGCGCGTGTTACCTATGACAATCTGCTGCGCCTGATCGATGACCCGGATGTGCGTGATCCGCTGCGGTTTCTGCGTCAGCGCGAGGTTGTTCACTATCAGCGGTTCGGAGACGCTCTGCGCGTGGCGCAGGACCGGATGGACAGCAAGAATTTTTATGCGTTCAATCCCGCATACGATAAACCGCAACACAAAAAATAAACCCGGCGCGTCCGCGCGCCTTCCATACAGAACCCCCGCCGGAATTCCGGCGGGGGCAATATGTTATAATGATCAAGCAAGGAAACAAAATGCATCTGCGTGCCTGCAATGCCCGAATAGGCAGACATCTTTATGCCTGCTGGGGCCGGGGAGGCGGCAGACGGTGCAGCCGGTCACAGAAATACTGCACCAGGGCAAAATCCGTGTCGGGCGGCAGGCGGTGGTCCGGACAGGGAAGATAACCTCCTGCGGCAATCAGGGGCGTGAGCCGATCAATCTCAGCGTCTACCGCAGCGCGGTCCTTTGAAAAAACATGTTTGTTTACTCCGCCCACACCGCGCACACTGCTGCCGTATTGAGCACGCCAGGGACCGATGCTTCCGCCCCAGGTGCCTACTTCGATCGGAAACATGACCTGTACGTCGTTTTCCAGCCAGATGGGCAACAGAGCGTCGATTTTTCCGTCGCAGTCAAGCGAAACCAGCTCCACGCCGTAATCCCGCAAAAGTTTTGTAATGCGCCGGTAATGCGGGGCGAAGTATTCCCGGAAGACGGACGGGGCGACCAGAGGGCCGTTCCTGTAACAGATATCCTCCCAGAAATGGGCATAATCAAATACCACGCCGCTGCCCAGTTCCGCTTCGGTACAACGGTAGCATAACTCTGCGATGGTATCGACGATCTCTCCGTAAAGCTCCGGATCGTCGGCATACAGATAACTCATTTGCTGAACCCCCAGCAGATTGCGCATGTATCCGCACAGGCTTCCGCAGTGCAGCCCCAGCGGTGCCTCCCGCTTTTGCGGCGGTGGCAACCGGGACAGATCGTACCGTACACGGGCGGCGGAAAACTGCAACCGGGGAAGATAAGCGCTCTCCCATACGGTGCGCGAAAGCAGAGAGGTGCCGATTTCGGCAGGAATGGAACAAAGACCCGGCTTTACCAGCGTAAGCAGCCCCTCCGCATTCCGGATCACCCGACCGCCGTCAGGACGCTCCTCTACCACCCGGACATCAAAGGAGGGCAGCAGGCCGGTGTGGGGGGTGACCGCGGGGCTCCAGACAAAATCAAAGCCCAGCCGCGCCATAATGCGGCGGTCTGCTTCACCCCCGTCTCCTTGTGCGCAGTAACCTTCCGCATCTTCTTTTGTGATATGTCCCTGTTGCGCCCAACGGGAAAGAGTCTGTGACCAGTATCCGAAACATACGGTGGGAAGCGCTTCTGCAGGTTGTCCGCGGAGAATGGCGAGTGCATTTTCACGAGGGGTCATATCGGTACACTCCTTTCGGCTCGGGACGGCGCATACGCGCCGGGCTTATGACTCGGGGCGGATGAGAAATCGGGGCAATCGTGTGAATCGTGGGCGTCCGCTGTTTTGGCAATCAGACGGAGGGAGGTGTGAAGTCAAACGGGTTGAGGCTGAAACGGATGCTGCTGCGTTCTATACAGAATATACAGATCCAGATCAGCAGGGTCAGCGGCGGGAAGATTGCCAGCAGGAAGTTGGTGTATTCCGGTAGACGCAGGAAAAAGACTGCAGCAGTCAGAATCAGCATCAGGATCAGCACGGCAGGATTGGCTCCGCACCGACCGGTGCGCAGAAAATATGCGGTCATCATGGAAAAAGCAAATATAAGATAAAAAGTGGTGACCAGTTCCACTCCGATAAACAGGCCGCGGCGGACCCCCTCAAGCGCCGTATCGTATACAACCGGCACAGTCATGGAAAAACTGAGCAGATAGGCAACAGCCCAGCCGCGTCTGCGGGCGGATCCTGCTTCGGCATAGTAGACCGCATGAAGGACAAGCCCCACCATCAGGAATCCGTAGGAGGTGAACTGAACCGGCAGCAGGACCACTCCGGTGTGCAGCATCCCCGAAAGCAGGAAACACCCGATACCTCCCGCCAGAGCATTGCAGTCCAGCGGCAGTGCTGTACCGGAAACAGAACGAAGCAGGGGCAGCCACTGCCTGCGCATAACGATAATGCCTGCCAGGAGAGCTAACAGAGCGAGCGGATGAACCAGACGCGGAATCAGCGTCTCCGCTCCCAGCATGCTTGCCTCGCCGCCGCGGAAAATACCCAGAATTCCACCGGCAAGCCGTTCGCACAGCAACAGCACAAAATAAACGATGAAACACAGGTTCCGTGCACGCACAAGCGGTGCGACACGAAGCGGCGTCTGCAATTTGTCGTCCATAAAAACAATGTCTTCCTTTCTTTTTTACGGAATGCGTCCGTTGGAGAGATCCCCGGGAACAGGTTGCGGTCTCTTGCACGATGGATGACGGCATCCTGTTTTCATCTTATCACATTCACAGTAAAACCGCAAGAGGGTCTGCGGGGATTTTTCGGATACTCTGAAAAAAGCTTTGGCGACTCCTGCGAAAACGGCAGGGAAACGATGGCAAACACACGCTCATTGTATTGCGGGGACTGTCCTGTCCGTGTATCCGGTATTGGTATGCGGATGTTCTGTCTTAACGGAATTTTTACGCGCTGGGGCAATCTTTCATACCAGCTTTACACGAACGGTGCTATAATACAATCTGAAAAGGAGAGGGCCTGCGCCCGGGAAGGAGGACTCGGACTGTGAAAAAAGCACGACGCACTGCGGATCGACAGCCCGGACAGGGAGCATCCGGCATAACGGCGCCTGTTCTGGTGTTCGGCGATACTTCGGGCGCGGAACGGTTGGCGGCACGTCTGGCAGCGGCCGGCATCCCCACAGTGGCTGTGCGGAACGAGCGAGAACTGGACCGTGAGACACTTTACGGCTGTTTGTTCGCATTTTCGGATGAAGATCTTGAAAATCTGCTGATCTGCCGGGTGGCGCGCGGGTTGTTGGGGCTTTCGGCCGAGCGGATGCTGGCACTGTGCAACCTGCCCGACTGTGTGCCGCTCTACCGACATGAACAGGTCCGGTTTTTCCGGGAGATTCCGGACGATACGGTTTTGTTCCGCTTTTTGGAGGAGGCTCTTCGGCATGCCTGAATTAAAACGCAAACTCACTTATACACAATGGATTGTTCTCAGTTTTCTCGCGGTGATCATCATGGGGACTCTGCTTCTGATGCTCCCGATCTCCTCGCGCGACCGTTCTTTCACGGATCCGCTTACCGCTGCCTTTACCGCTACCAGCGCTACCTGTGTCACCGGACTTGCTGTAGTGGATACCTATCTGCACTGGTCTCTGTTCGGGCAGATCGTTCTGCTTTTGCTGATTCAGGTAGGGGGTCTGGGGTTTATGACCGTAATGAGTGCTTTTGCCATTGCGACCAGACGGAAAATTTCCCTGCATGAACGCACTTTACTGATGCAAGCGACCGGTTCAATGACCCGCAGCGGCATGGTGCGCCTGATCCGGCGCATTCTGGCAGTGACTTTCATTGCGGAATTCGCGGGCGCCTGTTTACTTGCGATCCGCTTCATCCCGCAGATGGGATTCTGGCGCGGATTGTGGAACGCCCTTTTCCACAGTGTGTCCGCATTCTGTAATGCCGGGTTCGACCTGATGGGCAGACAGGAAGCCTTTTCCTCCTTTACAGCCTATATCGGCGATCCCCTGGTGACGCTGACACTTGCCGCCCTGATCACGGTGGGGGGACTGGGATTTCTGGTGGTCGGCGATATGTACCGTAAGCGGATGCACTGGCGCCGGTTCGAGCTTCATACCAAACTGGTATTGACCGTATCGGCTGTGCTGACAGTGGGGTCGTGGGGACTGTTCTGGCTGTTTGAACGGAATGCGGCGCTTGCCGGTATGCCGCTGGGGCAACAGATTCTGGCCGCGCTTTTTCAGGCAGTCACCCCGCGCACAGCGGGCTTCAATACCCTGCAGCTTTCCGAACTGTCCGACAGCGGAGCCTTCCTTTCGGTTTTCCTGATGGTGATCGGGGGAAGCCCGGGGTCGACTGCAGGCGGTATCAAGACCACGACCGCCGCGGTTCTGCTGCTGGGGGCGCTTGCTTCCTCCTCCCGCCGCATGGATGTGACGGTTTTCCGCCGTCGTATTGACGATCTTGTTGTCAAGCGCGCCGCCGCCATTGCCACGGTTTATATTACGGCGGTCTTTATTACTACCCTCGCCATCTGTGCCCTGGAACCGTTCGGGATTCGGGAGATCCTGTTTGAGGTGGCATCCGCCGTAGGGACAGTGGGACTGACCATGGGCATCACCCCGGCGCTCTGTGCCGCTTCCCGCGTGCTGTTGATTCTGCTGATGTTCGCGGGACGGGTGGGCGGTCTGTCCCTGGTCCTGGCTCTTACTGAAAAACGAAAATCCGTACCGGTGCAACGCCCGGTAGAAAACATTCTCGTTGGATAAGGAGTGTAAAGAATTGTTATGAAATCTATCCTGGTTATCGGAATGGGCAGGTTTGGCATTCACCTGGCGACCAAAATGCAGCAGCTTGGCAATGATGTCATGGTTGTGGATGAGCACGATAATATTATAGAAGAATTGGCGGGGACATTCACTGATGCGGTGGTAGGGGACTGTACCAATGAAGCGGTTCTGCGTTCGCTCGGAGTGAACAATTTTGATATTTGCTTTGTTACCATCGGACAGAACTTCCAGTCTTCTCTGGTGATTACCTCTTATCTGAAAAAACTGGGCGCCCGGTTTGTGGTGGCGAAGGCGCGCCAGGAGATTCAGGCGGAACTGCTCTATACCATCGGTGCCAATGAGGTGATCTATCCGGAACGCGATCTGGCGGAGAAACTGGCGATCCGTTATAACGCCGACAATGTGTTTGATTATATTCAGTTGACTGACCAGTACGCCATTTACGAAATTCCGGTTTTGCCCGCCTTTGTGGGTCAGGCCATCCGCGATCTGAATGTGCGTCAGAAATATAAAGTCAACA
The DNA here is from genome assembly GCA_949293405.1 of uncultured bacterium. GTDB lineage: Bacteria > Bacillota > Clostridia > Oscillospirales > CAG-272 > UBA1740. Next base: position 8,644 of record CASFDI010000074.1, read on the forward strand.
TTATCGCCATCAAGAACGGCAGCCAGCTCAACCCGTCGCCCGAAGCGGAATACCGCTTCCGGGCGGACGACCATCTGGTTGTCATCGGAAAATCTGCCGATGTCTTCCGCATGGCGGGGAAAGCTTAATGCCTCCGGGGGCGTCCGGTTCGTTGCCGCTTCTGATACTGCGGATGCCTGTGTGTCCTGTTGGTGCGGTCTGTTCTTTTCCTGCACGCAGATTTCCGTTATGGGAACTCACCGCGTGAGCAGGTTCATATAACTGTAGAAGGTGGAACGCTTCATCTGTGCACGGCTGAGCGCATCCTGAATGGAGATGGTCCTGTTCTTATAGTCCGAAACGATCTGTTCAAAATCGGACGGACAGGGAACGCTGGGACGCCCGAAACGCACGCCTCGCTGTTTTGCGCAGGCGATTCCTTCTTTTTGCCTTGCTTTGATATTTTCGCGTTCTTTCTGTGCGACATAAGAGAGAATCTGCAGGACCAGATCCGCAACAAACCGCCCGGTCAGATCTCCTGTCCGGGCACGCGTGTCGAGCAGGGGCATGTCCAGCACCAGCATATCCGCGCCAGCCTCTTTGGTGATGCGTGTCCACTCTTTCAGAATCATATCATAGTTTCTTCCCAGGCGATCGATGCTCTGAATGACGAGCAGATCGCCTTTTTTTAATTTTCGCATCAATTTATTGTAGTTGGTACGGTCAAAGTCTTTTCCGGAAAGTTTGTCGGAATAGATGCATGCGGGATGGACGCCGAAACGGCGGAAACAGTCCAGCTGACGGTCCAGATTCTGACTTTTGGAAGATACTCTTGCGTATGCATAGGTTGCCATGGTTCTGCTCCTTCATGTAGTATTGCATATGACCGGTTTCTGTCTGATCCATATTCCGGTAATAAAAAAATCCGAAAAAGTACACTTTTTTGAAAAAACATCTTGACATTGATCCTTACACATGCTATAATATCAAAAACTCAATATATATTGCATTTTAATACGCGGTTGAAAAGATATGGTTTGACCCCTGGGTATGTATTTCATATAGAATTCCGGCATCCGAAAAAGTGTACCTTTCCGGAAATTCGGGGCGCGACTGATGCCGGATGCCTCGGAAAACATCCGGCCGAAAGAATGTACACAGAAAGAATGTGCCGTCCGGTGCTTTATATACACAAAATTCAGGATGCGGCAGTTATTCAGAATCATTTATGCGGAAATCAGGACACCCAGGAGCGCTGCATGGCGCTGTCGGGTTATTACCGTCCGTTCCGATGCCAGAAAGGGCGGAAAGGGGACTATGGCTGAAAAGAAAAACGGAAAAGCCGGGCGGATTGCGGTCATCGCGATCATCGTTTTACTCGCGCCGGTTTTGTTTGTAAATCTGACCCTGATCATTAAGGGAAGCCTGCATCCGCAGGTGCCGCCCGATATTTTCGGTATTGCCCCGCTTGTGGTGACATCCGGATCCATGGAGGGCGAACAGGAAGGAAGTTTCCCGCAGGGGGCGCTCATCTTCGTTCAGATGCTGGATACAGACGAAAGGAACGGCCTGCAGGTCGGGGATGTCATCACCTTTGTCTCATCGGAGGCCTATGTCACGCATCGCATTATCGGGATCAATCACGGCGCGGGCGGTGAAGTGCTTTCATTCATCACCCAGGGAGATGCAAACCCGGTTTCCGACGGCGCTATCCCGGCGGAGAATGTAGTGGGGAAATGCATCGGCAGCATCGGCGGACTCGGGGCATTCGCCACATTTCTGCAGACTCCGGCGGGGGTGCTGGTGTTTGTCGGTGTACCGGTACTGGTGTTTATCGCCTGGGACATGCTGCGGATCACCCTGTATAACCGCCGGGTGAAAGCAGGAGAAAAGCAACAACTGAAAGCACAGGAAGAGGAGATTGAACGGCTGCGTGCCATGATCCGGCAGCAGGACGCCCCCGAGGGGGAATGTGCGCCCGACGCCGGGGCAGATACCCGGGACGGTCAGGGCGGGGCAGACCGCGGTCCCTGCGGGGACTGAGCGGTTCCGTATTGTGTTCCGGTTCCACGTTCGGAACAGAAATATAGAGTCAACGCACAAATCTTACCATGCAAAATCTTTTTAACTTATGAGGAGGCTTGAGATGACTCAGAGAAGAAGTGCTGCTTCGAAGCTGCTGTTCTTGGTGATCGTTCTGACCCTGATCAGTTGCTGCTTCTTGGGAAATACTTTTGCGCGTTATACCAGCGGAGAAACGGGTAAGGCTACAGTGGCGGTTGCTGAATGGAATGTGACCAATGAGACCGACATGACCGATTTGAATTTCAGCGATATGCTGTCACCCTCAATGGCAGTGTATGCCGGTACTAACCGTACCAATAAGACCGAAAGACTGCTTGTTGCGACCATTCGGAACACGGGTGATGTCGATGCGCTTGTAACGCTGACTACCGGCGCTACGCCCACCATTACAACCAGTGCCTCTTTTGGTGCCGGTATTACAGCCGCAGCACAGGTTCCCACTGAAGCGGAAGTCAAAGAAGTGTTCGGCATCAAGCTTTACACCAACACAACCGACAATGCAGGAGGGGCTGAAGCATACACCACACCAAAAAAGGTTCTTGCCGAAACCGGCGTCCTTTATGTTTACGCTGAGGTGACCTGGACTTCCGATGTCGGTGACCTTACCGGCGTCAATGCAGATAAGCGCGACACCTGGATCGGAGAAAATGTCACATCGGTGAGCTATACACTTTCCTACACTGCCGAGCAGAACAGCGTACGGCCGCCGCAAGGGCAAGGCAACTGATCTCTTATATCCATGCGCGGGAGCGCAGAACCTGTTTTTCAGCTGACTTGACCATATCAATCTTTGACCGCGCCCACCGTAACGTGGGCGGGGGCGCGGTAATTTTGACCATTTATCATGCCCAAAGGGGGTGTCATATGAGAACGGAGGATGAACCCAGAGATATGCAGGACTGTCCACACCCCGGACAATCAACGGCAGACGCAGAAGCCCCTGAAAAGGGGGATACGCTTTCTGCCGGTTTTGTGCGTTCCAACCGTTCTTTTGCGCAGCGTATGGCCGAGGCCGGGTATGTGACCGGGCGGCGTTACGATGCGGTGAAAAACGCATTTCTTTCCTTCCGCACAGCCGGAAGAAAAGCAAAGATCGTACATACACGCATTTCACGCAGCGGAGAAAGTTTCCGCCTGGGCAGAAAACCGCTTGCCAAACTCTGCCTGATTGGCGGATATCTGCGGCTTTACCTGGCGCTTGACCCGACTCAATACAATAAGGGGAAATATCATCAGAAGGACTGCTCCGATGTCCAACGGTACGCCCGGTATCCTTTTATGATCAAACTTTCCTCTGACCGGCAGGTCCGGTATGCGCAGGAGTTGATCGGACAGTTGCTGACTGACAGCGGCATGATACGGAACCCGGATTATGTGCCGGCGGATCTGGCCGGTGTATTCCGGAAAGCAGCCCGCCCGACCGCCGCGTCGGGGGAGCGATCGGAGCAGTCGCCGCTGTATGCCGGCAGAGCTTCTGCCGGAACGCCTCTGCCCCAGGGGATCGCGGAGGGGAGCGGCGGTACTGTGCCGCTCTCCGGGGCAGGACGAACCGATGAATCCGATAAATCCGATGAAACGGACGAACCCGATCATGCTGATGAAACGGTCCCGGAAAATGTGACAGAAGAGACAGACAGCGCAGGCACCGCTCCAGTGCATTACAATGCGGATGACGCAGACGGATGGAACGGCTGTAACGAGAACGCCGGACCGGACCGGATGGCGCGTAGCCCGGGGACCGTAAATAAGACAGAATGCGAGGCCGAGCTGATATACGGGGACGGTGGGGAAGGCAAGACAGAGCAGGCAAGAACTGACAGGCCAGGCGTATCCGATGAGGGTGCAGATGTGTCCGATACAGAAGGCCTGACCTGTGTTGAGGCAGATGATCCGCGCCCGGTTGCGGTGAGGCTGCCGCGCCGCGGTATTATTGTGGACCGGGCGGGCTGTGTGATCGGAAAACTGCGCAGGAGAACCTGGTTTGATACGGACGGTACGGAACTTGGTACTTTTGAGAAGGCAGACCCGGAACTGGTGTATTTTTGCACAGGGGGATGCCGCGTCGGTTATGTGGATCACAACCGCAACATTCTTGCCTCTGACGGCCGGTATCTGGGAACGATCCGTACACGGACACCCCAGGTCCTGTTGTGTGCTCTGCTGGTTGCAGTGTTCACCCTGATCAGCTGCGGAGTGTGCCTGGCAGTCCTGACGCACTCTTCCTCTCCCTATGCGCCGGTTCTTTTTGTGGCATCGGAAGACGGCGTATATTGGCAGGACAGCGAACAGTTGCCCGTGTTTGCCAATGACCTGTTCGGCGACAGTCGGATTGCACCCGGCATGAGCGGCACCTATCGCTTCACTTTCGAAAACCGGAATGCCGACGCCTTGCAGTACACGCTTGCTTTTTCCGAGGAAAACCTGCATGAAATCGGGTTGGTGTACCGCCTCAGACGGGACGGTGCCTATATTGCAGGCCGGGATTCGTATGTAGGAGCGGAACAGCTGAGCGTTGAGGGGCTGACCATTGAGGCCCGCTCTTCCACGGTGTTTGAACTGGAGTGGTATTGGGCCGACAACGACCCCGTTGACACGCAGGCAGGCGAGGACGGCGCGGTGTACACGCTGAACCTGGGGCTGGAAGCTTATGTCAGTGAACAGAGGTAATTTGATACGGGTTTTCACGGTTATCCGTGTTTTTCTGCATGTGATTCTGGCTGTTGCAGTGGGTATTCTGCTTCTTTACAATGTATATATTCTGCTTGCCCGTTCCGTGTTCGGCAACGGGATGCCCACGGTTTTCGGATTTGCATCCGCGTCCGTGGTTTCCGGAAGCATGGAGGACACACTGCAGGTCGGCGATTTCATTGTGACGTGTGCACAGGAGCAATATGCCGTGGGGGATATCATTCTGTTTTACGACCGCGGAAGCGGCACTTATATCACGCACCGCATTCTGCTGGCTTCTCCGGACGGATACATGACCAAGGGCGATGCCAACGATGTTCCGGATGCCAACCGTGTGCAGCATTCGGATGTAGTGGGAAAAGTGGTAACAGTATGGAAGGGATTCGGCAATACGATTTCCTTCTTCCGCACTCCTGCCGGACTGCTCTGCGCCGTGGGGGGCGTTGCCGTCCTGTGGGTGGCCCTGGATATTGGAACGGAGGTTTTTCGCAAAAGGAATCATGGACGAGAAGAAATATAAGCGGATTCCGCTCATCCCCTATCTGTGCTGTCTGCTGGCGGTCAGTATGCTGTTTGCGGGTGCAACCTTTTCGCGTTATACCGGCGCACAGAGCGGAAATACAGATGTTTCACTGGGCAGTTTCATTTATTCGTATGAGATCGGCGATCTGTCTGCTGCCACCTTTTCCAATGTCAACTATTGGCTGGATATAGATGGCGGGCGGACCGCCATGAATCCTGCACGCTCGGTGCGCTTTACCGTCCGCAACTATACGTTGCTTGAAGACGGCAGTGCGGAGCGGATCAGCGATGTGGACCTGCAGAGCACGCTGCGCCTGTATGCTCCTGCGGAATTTGCCGGAAATCTGGCGGTTCAGCTGGTGCAGGTGGATGAAAACGGCGGATACATCACCAAAACGCCTCAGTATGTCCTGAGGGATCTGATTTACGACAGTGCAGGCAATTTCGCAAGGCAGAACGGAGAGACGCAGGTGATCCATACAGCGGATTCGGAAGATTTTGATGCCAGGGGGGATCAGCAGGGAAATCCGTTTGATGAGCGGTTGACAGTGACAGGCAGTTTTTCCGGAACAGCGGAAAACCATACCGGTACCATTTACGCTGCCTGTGACGAAACAGGTAACAGTCTGACCCTGACCGCTACCGTACAGCAGGCGGAGTACAGTGTCGGTTTTTACCGTCGGCTTGTCGCCGATGAAAACCGGTCAGCACCTCAGGTGTTTCTGGAATGCAGTGAGGAGATTCCTTTTTATACGCTGGATATCGGTCTGCCGGAGCTCTGTCTGGAGGCGGACGGCGCCCCTCAGGAACGCACATTCGTACTGTTCCTGACGGTGACTGAGATCACGCGCAATGATGATTTCAGTGCCACCTGGGACGGGAGCAGTCTGGATCAGGCGCTTCTGCTGCTGGAATCCGGAAAACCGGCTTATTTCAACGGCGCCCGGATCACCGGATACCATTTCAATGTAAATGCTCCGGTGTACGAGTTGAAAGGCGGGATCATGACGCTGACCGGAGAACAAACCACCCTGCGCATCCGAAAGGATTACAGCACAGATGACAGCGGGAATCCTGTTCTTTCGTTTCATCATGTCGCTCCGCTGTCGGAAGGGGCTGCTTCGGTGGTACATCCGATCGAGCAGTTCTATGATGAGACGGGAGAGGCAATTTTACTGGCGGATTTTGAGAATATTACCCAGGTGCACCCGTATTACGGGCTGTGTTCCAATCAGGGGGCAAGTGGGTACATTGCCTTTGCTGATCTGCCCGACAGTCCGTATTATTCCACGCATGCTGTGCAGGTGACCGGTACGCCCGATTATGCGATGGAACAGGCTCTGAGTAAAGGGTATGCCACCAGGCTGAATGTGCTGTTCGTGCAGGCATCCGTGTCCCGCAGAGAGGGAGGAGCAGGATGAAAAACAGAATGCGCACAATTCTTCCATGTACCCTGCTGAGCCTGCTCATCATCACGCTGATGGGTGTGGCGCTGACATACGGCCGGTATACTGAGGAGACCTCCTCTTCCGGCGGCAGTTACGGCAGCGATATCGAGTACATTGTGGCCAATCAGATTGAGGTCAGAAATGTCAATGAGTTTATCGGTGCCATCCAGAACGGTTATACCAACATTACGGTGGCGGATCAGGCGGAAGAGTCACTGGTCATCACTACGGGTGTGACAGATGTGGGCGTTGACCTGATCATCAATCTCAACGGGCACAGTATCATCCGGAACAGCCGGGACCCCATCCTCAATGTGGAAAACGGCATACGATTGACCATTATCGATACTTCCGAGGATCAGAGCGGTTCTTTTTATAATCCTGTGGGCTCCGTGCTGCAGATCAGCGGCGGGACCCTGACAGTATCGGGCGGAACCTTTGAGAGCGGGCCGCGCAAGAATGAATATGTCACTTCTTCCGGTTCCGTCGCGGGGGGACAGATCCGTGACATGGCTCCTGCGGAAGTTTTTGTCAGGGAGAATGGGACGTTCAGTTCCGCCGGGACGGCATCCATGCCGGTCATCCTGCCCGGTAATACCTCTCATGGGATCAACGGGAATATGTATTTTGAGACCGGTATACCGGGAAACACCTATGTGACAGACGATACCTATCTCTTTTACACCCGTGCAGATGCGGAGGTCCAGCAGATTGCTGCGCAGACCAGCAATGCAGATTTTTATTACCGTTATACAGATTCCGGTACAAACCAGAAGGTCGTGGTTTACGGTTACCGCAAGGTCAAGGGAAGTGCGGATGACAAGGAGAACTACGCAGCCATCTCCATGCAGTCGGGGAATGTCTATGTCCGCGGCGGCGCTTACCATTCCTATTTCGGACTGCCGGACACTTACGGTATTTTTGCTGACGGCGGTTATATGGCAGTGGAAGCGGGAGAATTTACTGCTTTGGAGGGGGGTACCTGCATCCGTTGCAATTACAGCACCCTTTCAGACAGCGAGTACTTGCGCATTGCGTCCGGAACATTCCGGTCTGCCTGGGGGGATACGGTGATTGTCAGCGGCGGTCGGCTTGCCGTGACAGGCGGCAGCTTCCGTAAGGACGCGGCAGACGCGCCCGTATCTGATACGGGAAGTGCGATCATCCGGATCAACAGCGGCATTCTGGATGCGGGAAATGACCGTACCTCTGCTCTCACATTCACTCTTTCCGGCTCGGGGATCTACGGCGTCTATGCGGAGGGAGACGGACTGCAGGTCCGGCTTTCCGACACTTCTTTTGACTTTTCTGACGGCAGCGACAATACCGGTATTTATGCCACAGGCGGAACTCTGGATGTGACGAATACGGTTTTCACCATTCCGAGCAGCTCCAGTTACGGTATCCGTGCCGAAAAACCGCGCACCGGTTCTTCTTCCGCCCGGATTACAATCAACGGCTGTGTCTTTCAGATGACCGGGGAGGAAAGCACGGGTGTCGCCATGCAGGAAGGCAGGATCACGCTGACCGGCACGGCACAGAACCCTTACACCCTGTTTTATATTGATCACACGGCAAACTGTTACGGCGTTCTGGCCGGACAGCCCGCCGGAGGCACCGGTCTTTCGGACGGCGGTATGACCGATGTAGTAGTGGAGTCTGCACAGTTTTTCATGGGGCAGGCATATCCCGATGAAGGCAGTGCCAATACGTTTAACGGCGCGGGTGTTTATGCCAATGCACAGAACTCCACCGTCACGATCAACAACGGCCTGTTTATCACGGCCGGAAACGGGAGCAGCGGCATCTATGCCGAGCGCGGGACCGTCACACAGGGCGGGGCAGGAGGCAAACTGGTCATCGTCACCGGCGCCGTGTACACCGGATATGTACCGGGCGGGCAGCAACCCGACGGAACATGGATCTGTTTCCCCCGGCCCGGTGAGGAATATGTCGCGGGTACGGAACTCAGTGTGAGTGCGAGCAATATCCGCGCCAGTTATGGTATTTATACCTCGGGCGGTTCGGTAACGCTGGACAGCGCGTATGTTGCCGTCTACAGTACGGAGGCATGCGGAATCCTGACCGCGGGTACTGTGACGGGGGGAGATGTGCGTGCAAACCGGTTGGACATGGATATCCGGATTCCGGACAGCACCGTTCTTTCCAGCACTGCCATCAGTACGCAGAACGGAAATGTGACCCTCGCTTCTGCCGAAATCAACACGGACGGACTCGGTATTACCGCGCAGGGTGGAAGTATTTCGATAGGGGAAAGTCTGACTCTGGTTTCCACACGCGGGACGGCCATTTATGTCAACGGAGGAAATCTGACATTCGGGACAGGGACCGAAACCTCTGTTACCTGTACCATTGATCAGTCGTGTACCTGGGGCGCCGCGGGCGCAACCGCCGCCTACTCGTACGATGGTATCTATGTGCACGGCGGATCACTGCTGGCGGATGGGGAAACATTCGAGGTGACTCATCACGGTGTGGCTAACGACCGGCAGAGCGGTCATGCGTCGTCCCTGTTTATTGAATATAAAATCAAGAGTTTTGCGATCCGGGTGGAGGTGAGCGACAG
>CASFDI010000075.1 GCA_949293405.1 uncultured bacterium
TCAGCGGCGGATTCTTGCAGGCTGAACATTTTCGGGATACTTTTACCGATTGACTTCCCACCGGCACGGGTGTATAATATTTTGCAGAATAAAAAGACCGACAGGTCGATAAAACAGGCACTAAAACATATAAAGGCAGGATTGTATGATGCGCAAATGTGTGGCTATTTTGTTGATAGTTTGCATGTTGTTTTCACTGGCGGCATGCGCCGGGGAAGCAGAGGGGACTACCGTACCGGGATCGGGATCCGGGACGACAACATCCGGGACAGAAGAAAATGAGATTGTCGTGACGGACGCCGCCGGCAGGGAAGTACGGCTTGAGGAACCGGCACAACGGATTGTTTCCGCCTATTATCTGAGCACTTCACTGCTGGTAATGCTGGGATGCACCGATCGGCTGGTGGGAGTGGAAATGAAGGCAGACACCCGGCCGCTTTATACCATGGCGGCACCTCAGTTGCTGTCGCTGCCCGGTGTGGGGAATAAGAAGACGCTGAATGTGGAAACGGTTGCATCGCTGAATCCCGATCTGGTGGTGCTGCCTGCCTCGCTTGCTTCCTATGCCGAACAGCTGCAGACCTTGCGTATTACCGTGTATGTGGCGGAGCCGGAAAGTCAGGAGGCGCTGTACGATACCGTATCCGATCTGGGACTTCTGACCGGAACCGGGGAGCGTGCCGAAGAGTACTGCGACGCTTGCCGTACCATGGTTGATGATGCCATTGCGTTGATTCCTGCTGCCGGTGCCGATGTCCCTTCCGTATATATTGCGGGCAGCAGTCTGTACCGGTGTGCGGTGGCGGGGATGTATCAGGATAACCTGATCCGCCTGGCAGGCGCACAGAATGCGGCCCCTTTCGAAGGGACTACCTACCGGGAGATCAACGCAGAAGATCTGCTATCCATGAATCCGGATTATATTTTTGCGGTCAGTTACACGGAAGAAAATGTGCAGGAAGAGCTTTCCGCATCATTGTTTGCTTCTCTTTCGGCCGTGCAGAACGGACGGGTGTATGTTTTTCCGTCGTCAGCAATTGAGGCCTGGGATTATCCCGCGGCTTCTTCGGTGCTTGGACAGCTCTGGCTGATCTCGGTTCTGCATCCCGATGTGTACCCGGATGACGCATTTGCACAGCAGGCAAAGGAGTTCTATCAGACCTGGTTCGGACTTCCGGTTACGGACAGTATGCTGGAGGGCTGATATGAGGCGACGGTGGGCGGTCGGCGTGCTGTGGGGACTGCTGCCGATTGCATTTGTGCTCGCTCTGGGCGCAGGCCGGTATGTTCTGACACCGTCCGAACTGTTGCAGGCGCTGTTCGGATCGCTGCGTGGGGAGACGGCAGGACTGTTGTTGCTGTACAGCCGGATTCCGCGGATTCTGTGTGCTCTTCTTTCCGGAGCAATGCTGGGGCTTTCCGGTGCGGGGTTTCAGACCCTGTTCGGAAATCCGCTTGCTTCTCCCGATGTGCTCGGAGTAGGGAACGGTGCCTCATTCGGCGCTGCTGCAGCGCTTTTGTTCGGTGCATCCGGCGTTGCGGTGGGGGGGCTGGCTGCTGCTGCTGGTATTGCCTCGCTGGGGCTCGTACTGCTGATTTCAGCCGGAGCCGGCGGGGACAGACGACTGACTTTACTGTTAGGCGGAATTGCGGTTGGGGCTGTGGCTTCGTCGGGCGTGATGCTGATCAAGTATCTTGCAGACAGTCAGACTGTATTGCCTAAAATCGAATTCTGGCTGATGGGCAGCCTTTCCAATTCCGATTGGGAAGATGTCCGTATGCTGCTTTTTTTCGGCGTTGTACCGGGGGGTATTCTGCTTCTTAATGCATTTTCACTGAAAGTCATGACACTCGGAGAGGGGGAGGCTGCCGCATTGGGAGTTCGTACGCGTCTGGTGCGTACTCTGACGGCTGTCTGTTGCACTCTGCTTGCTGCGGGAGTGATTGCCGTGGCGGGAATGGTCAGCTGGATTGGGCTGATGGCTCCGCATCTGGTGCGCCTGCTGCTGGGAGACGAAGCAGAGCGCAATCTTTTCCATGTTCTGCCTGCCGGCGCACTCTTGTTACTGGCCGCCGATACGCTGGCGCGCACTCTGCATACCGGAGAAGTTCCGTTGAGCGTGCTGACCGCTTTGTTCGGGGCAGTTCTCCTGCTCATTCTGCTGGTGAAAAGGGGGAAAGACCATGCCTGAACGGTTGTGTGCGCAGGACCTTTCAGTCAGACGTGGAACTCATTTTTTCCTTAAAAATATAAACATAACTTTGCATTCCGGTGAGTTGTGCGTGCTGCTCGGCCCCAATGGATCCGGGAAAAGCACCTTGCTTCAGGCTCTGGCCGGCTTGTTGCCGGTTCAGGGGACGCTGAGCGCGGGAGGAATTCCTCTCAGAAGTCTGTCGCCTTCTGCCCGGGTACGCTGGGTTGCATACCTGCCGCAGGCCGGCGGAACTCCGCCGCACTACCGTGCAGATGCTTATGTGGCACTCGGTGCATACCCTCATCTGGGACCTTTTGCAATGCCCGACCGTGCAACGCGGACCCGTGCTCACCGGCTGGTCGCGCAAGTGCTGGGAGAGCAGACGGTCGGACGGTGTGCAGACTGCCTCAGCGGCGGGGAGCTCCGCCTGCTGATGCTGTGTCGTACCCAGATGACCGGCGCTTCGGTGCTGCTCTGTGACGAACCGACTGCCGGACTGGATTTCTGTAACCGTTACCGGGTATACGATCGATTGCAGGCGTTGACCGAAGAAGGGGCGGCTGTTCTTTGTGCCGAACATGACCCGACGCTTGCGGCAGCCTATGCAACACGGATTTTTCTGCTGGGACCGGACCGCACTTTGCGCTGTGTTGAACGCAGTGCTTTCGGTGAGGAACTTCCGTCTGCAATCGGCGCTCTGTACGGTATGCGGCTTGACGCAGTACAGGCGGGGCGGCATTTTTTCTTCTATCCCGGCAGGAAAGAGTGCAGCAGTCCGATGGACTGATTCGGGGCAATGACAGGAGGATGCCTGCATGGTCGGGAAATGTGCAGGTATGGAAAAGGAGGCTTGTATGCATTTTCGACAGTATTACAGACCGGAAACGCTTGACGAGGCGATGAAGCTTGCCGCCAGGCGGAGCAACCGGATTATAGGCGGGGGTCTGTGGTTGCGGCAGAGCCGCCGTACATACGGAGGGGTCATCGATCTTTCGGCTTTGGGACTTGACAAAATGGAACGGACTGACGATTCGTTCCGGATCGGCGCGATGGTGACGCTGCGGCAGGCTGAAACTGACGGCGAGTTGAACCGGATGACCGGGGGTGCTTTTTCGTACATGCTTTCTCCTGTTGTAGGGGTCCAGTTCCGGAATCTGGCTACAATAGGCGGAAGCGTCTGGGGACGGTTCGGCTTTTCGGATGTGCTGACCTTGCTTTCAGTGCTGGGATGTATGGTGGAACTTGCTTCCGGGAAGACTTTTGCCCTGTCGGATTTCATCGCGCAGCCTTATGACCGCGACATCCTGACCGGCATCCGGATCCCGGTTTGCGATTGCAGGGTGGCATGCCGGGCTATACGCAACAGCGCGACCGATTTCCCGGTTCTTTCGGTGGCCGTGGCTGCCGCCCCGGACGGTCTGCGCGTAGCAGTGGGAGCGCGACCGGGCGTTGCCATGATGCGTCTGTGTCCCGAATCCACTCCGCAGCAGGCGGGACAGTGGGCACAGGAAGTATTTCCGGTCGGATCCAATATGCGTGCGAGTGCAGAATACCGCAGGGAGTTGGTGCGGGTGCTGGTGCGCCGTGCTTCGGAGGAAGTTTTATGATGAAGGTGCAGTTTGTACTGAACGGTAAAACGGTGCAGGCCCGGATCGCACCTGATGCAACTCTGTACCGGACCTTGCGTGAACTGGGATGCAAAAGCGTCAAATGCGGATGCGAGACATCCAGTTGCGGACTGTGCACGGCGATCGTGAACGGCAAGCCTGTTCTCTCCTGCTCGCTGCTGACTGCCCGGTGTGAAGGGGCGGTTGTTGAAACACTGGAAGGACATCGCGCTGAAGCCGAGGCGTTCGGAGCATTTCTTGCCGCCCGCGGCGCCGATCAGTGCGGGTTCTGCAATCCGGGCTTTATTCTCAATCTGATTGCCATGCAGCGTGAAACGGTCCATCCCACGCGCGCGGATGTTGACCGGTATCTTGCCGGAAATCTGTGCCGTTGTTCCGGCTTTGTGGGACAAACCGATGCGATCATGGCATATTTGGAGAGTAAGGGGGGACAGGCATGAAAACGGTCAATAAAGCGTTCCCGAAAAAGGATTCGCAGGCTCTGGTCACCGGCCAGCCGGTATATACGGAAGATCTGGCGCCGGAGGGATGCCTGTGTGTGCGCATTCTGCGATCGCCTCATGCGCATGCCCGGATTGTCGGAATCGATACCGAAAAAGCAATGAAACTGCCCGGAGTGGTCGGGGTGTATACCTATCGTGATGTACCGAAGCAGCGCTTTACCATTGCAGGACAGACCTACCCGGAATTCAGCCCTTATGACCGGCTGATCCTGGAGAACAAGGTGCGCTTCGTCGGTGATGCCGTGGCCATTGTGGCGGCTGAGACGGCAGAGGCTGCCGAGGAAGCGCTGGCGGCGGTCCGTGTGGATTACGAGGTACTGCCCGCCGTGCTGGATGCCCGGGAAGCTGTGGACAACGCTGTTGTGATTCATGACGAGTCCGACTGGAGCGCCCTGGTGGATACGGGGGGCGATCCGGCGCGCAATCTGTGCACGCACGGCAGCGAAGGGGCAGGGGATCCCGATGCAGTTCTGGCTTCCTGTCCGGTCACTCTTGAACGCACCTATCATACGAAAGCCAATCAGCAGACCATGATGGAGACCTTCCGTACCTTTACCGAAATGGACTGCTACGGCAGACTCAATGTCACTTCCTCGACGCAGGTGCCGTTTCATGTGCGGCGCATTCTTTCACGCGCATTGGGAATTCCGAAATCGGATATCCGTGTGATCAAACCGCGCATCGGCGGCGGATTCGGAGCCAAACAGACCGCCGTATGCGAGATGTACCCCGCGTTTGTGACTCTGAAGACCGGCAGGCCTGCGCTGCTGGTATATACGCGGGAAGAGTCCATGATTGCTTCCAGTCCGCGCCACGAAATGATCATTACCGTGCGCATCGGTGCCGAAACGGACGGCACCATCCGCGCCATGACGGTCTACACGCTTTCAAACACCGGGGCATACGGAGATCACGGTCCCACGACAGTAGGCCTTTCGGGACATAAGACCATCTCGCTGTACCGGATCCCGGATTTCCGCTTTTCATACGATGTTGTGTACACCAATCGCATGGCGGCAGGGGCGTATCGAGGATACGGGGCGACGCAGGGAACTTTCGCCGTGGAATCGGCTATCAACGAGCTGGCGGCACAGCTTAAAATAGATCCGGGACGTCTGCGTGAAATCAACATGGTGCGGCAGGGGGATGTCATGCCTGCCTATTACGGAGAGCGGACCGACAGCTGCGCTCTGGACCGGTGTCTGGACCGGGTGCGTGAGATGATCGGTTGGCATCCGGGAGAGTTGCGGCGCGTGATGCCAGACGGTAAGGTGCGCGGCATAGGTCTTGCTATGGCCATGCAGGGCTCCGGAATTTCGGGCGTTGATGTGGGATCTGCCTCGATTTCACTGTGTGACGGGGGCTTTTATATGCTTCGGATCGGTGCAACCGATATGGGGACCGGTTGCGATACGATTCTTTCCCAGATTGCCGCTGAGGCTCTGGACACCTCGTTTGAACGCATTGCGGTGCGCGGTGTGGATACCGATTCTTCCCCTTATGACAGCGGTTCTTATGCTTCGTCAACTACCTATGTCACCGGAATGGCTGTCGTGCGTGCTGCTCAGCAGTTGCGTGAAAAAATGAGCAGTTTTGCTGCGCAGGTTCTGCATACCGACGCTCCGCTTGTTCTGGAAGGGGACAGGTTTTGTTACGAAGACGGGCGCGAGGCCATTGCACTGTCCGCTCTTGCTGATGCATCAATGTGCGGTAACCGTGTTGAACTTTCCGCGACCGTTTCTCATTCCTCACCTACCTCCCCGCCTCCTTTCATGGCTGGCGCGGCTGAGGTGGAAGTGGATCCCGAGACCGGCGGTTGCCGTGTTGTCCGCTATGCAGCGGCTGTGGATTGCGGTACGGTGATCAATCCCGCGCTGGCGCGTGTACAGGTGGAGGGGGGAATTGTACAGGGGATCGGCATGACGCTGTACGAAAATGTTACATACGGCAGCCGCGGTCTGCCGCGCGAGCGCTCCCTGATGCAATACCGCATTCCTACCCGGCTGGATGTTGGGGAGATTGCGGTGGATTTCGTATCCAGTTATGAACCCTCAGGACCCTATGGTGCAAAATCAATAGGCGAGATTGTCATCAATACACCTGCTCCCGCCATTGCGGAAGCGATCTGTCAGGCAACCGGCAAGCGGTTCCGGGAGTTGCCCGTGATGCCTCAGCACATCCTGATGGAGGAAGGGAAATGACCTGGCTGTTTCTGCTTTTAGCGGGCAGGTCGGTCCGGTTCGGAAGCGACAAACTGCTGTATCAGGTGGAGGGCATTCCGCTTTGGAGACGCACTGTAAACAGAATTTTGCCTCTGTGTGACGGGACCTGCAGCGCCGTCGCGGTTGTCTCTCACGGATCTCCTGTTGCTGCCGGGGTGTCTGCCTGCGGCATCCGATGTGTGGAAAACCCCACTCCGGAAGACGGGATATCTTCCTCCGTCAGATGTGCTTTGCTTGCAACAGATTTCAAAGCGGGTGATGATTATTGCTTCCTGGTGGGTGATCAGCCGTATATGCGCGGCGAAACTGTGCGGGAGTTCCTTGCTGCATTCCGACGATCAGGGAAGGGGATCGGGAGCGTTTCGTATGGTGATGTGGCCGGAAACCCCTGCATTTTTTCCTCTGTATACCGGGATGACCTGTTGCAGTTGCGGGGAGATCAGGGCGGAAAATGCCTGCTTCACCGCTATCCCCGGGATGTTTTTCTCTATCCGGTGCCCCGCCCGGAAGAACTGACTGATCTCGATATACCGCCTGCCGGTTGCTGACCGGCAGGCTTTTTTTCCTTCCGGGGGTGAAAAACAGAGCGAAATACGGGGGTAGAGTAGCTTTGAGCATGATAACCATAAAAAAACAACCCGGAAATATGCGCAAACCGGTTGATTTCCCGTTTTCAATATGATATAATGTTTTTACAATTAAACAAGGTAGCCTTTTGCATACGATCTGCAAGGGTTCTGAATGTGATTTTTATTTGAACACATACATGGGGAGGAAGAAGTCATGGCAAACGAATACACGGTGCGGTACCTTTCGGACGGAGTCGAGGTGTATACCCAACAGGTGGAAGAAGGTGCTGTGATTCCGCAGGCGCCGGTTCCCGAAAAGCCGAATTATCTCTTCAAAGGGTGGAACGGTCTGCCCGAAGTGATGCCGGCTGAAAATGTCACTGCTGAGGCAGAGTTCGAGTACAATGTGTTCACATTGAATCTCCGGGTGGACGACGAACTTTACGCCAGCTACGAGCTTGCCGGCGGCGCCAGCCTCGCTGACATTCCGGTCCCCGAAAAAATCGGCTATACCTTCAGCGGCTGGAATAAGAAATACAAGAAAATGCCTGCTGCAAATCTGACCCTGAAGGGCAGTTTCAAAATCCGCAAGTACATGCTTACTTTCATCATTGACGATGATATCCGCTTTGAGAAGAGTGTGGAATACGGAGCGCCCCTGCGTGCAATCGTCAACCCGTTCCGCGAGCACTACACTTTTTCGGGCTTCGGTGCGGTACCCGATACCATGCCGGCAAGCGACCTTGAATTCCGCGGGACCTTTACCATCAACCACCATCCGATCACCTTCGTGCTGGACGATCAGCAGATCTCGCATTATGAGCTGGATTACGGATCGGAGATCAAGGCGCCTGATGTGCCGGTGAAGGAAGGTCATGTGTTCAGCGGATGGAAAGGTCTGCCCA
The DNA here is from genome assembly GCA_949293405.1 of uncultured bacterium. GTDB lineage: Bacteria > Bacillota > Clostridia > Oscillospirales > CAG-272 > UBA1740. The sequence continues at coordinate 8,023 of CASFDI010000075.1, forward strand.
AGTACATGCCGGACGAGGAAGTCGTATCCGAAGGACGCTACTATATCCGCAAATACCGCATTACATACCTGGTTGACGGTGAGAAAGTTTTTCAGGGCAGCGTGCTTTACGGCTCTCCCGTATCGGTGCTGGATGCCCCTGTACGCGACGGTTATGTTTTCAGCGGATGGAGCGAAATCCCTGACCGCATGCCTGCATACGATGTTACGGTAAGTGGCAGTTTCACTGAAATCGTCTAATGCTTTCCGAACGGAGGAATGAACTGATGGCTGAAAAAGAGACTTTGACATGGTATAACCTGACATACCGCGTAGACGGTCAGGTATGCTTTGTCGAAAAATATGCCAAGGGCGAGCGGCTGTCCGGCATTGCACAACCGGTACGGGAACATTATGAATTCAGTGGCTGGGACGCATTGCCGCAGAGAATGCCCGCTCATGATCTGGAGATCTCCGGCACTTTTTCCCCTCGTAAATATTTGCTTACATATCTGGTGGACGGTGAACCCATTTACAGTGCTCCGATTCCTTACGGCGGGGAAGTATTTGTTCCCACTGTTGCGGAACAGGAGGGCCGGACCTTCTCCGGTTTCGGAGAAATTCCGGCTTCCATGCCGGGAGAGGATCTGACTCTTTCTGGGACCTACCGTCCCAATACCTACCAGCTGACCTACATGGTGGATGGAAAGTACGGTTTTACTTATCCCTGTGATTACGGTACAGTAATTGAACCGCTGGATATTCCCGTCAAGGATCACCACCGCTTTTCCGGATGGCACAACCTTCCTGAGACCATGCCTGCCGGCGATCTTACTGTATACGGCAGTTTCTCTTTGCGCCGGTATGTGCTGACCCGTTATGTGGATGGGAAACTTTTCTCGCAGGAAGTTTTGCCTTTCGGCGCAAAGGTCAATAAGAAACTCAAGCCGATGCGCGACGGCTATTATTTCAGCGGCTGGCGTAATCTGCCCAAGACCATGCCGGAGCGGGATGTGACCGTGCAGGCCAGCATGTATCCTGTCCGCTATAAGGTAGAGTATTTCCTGGACGGTACTCTTTTTGATACGGTCTATGTGCCGTATGGGGAACCCTTCTCCGCGTTGGTTCCGGAACTGACAGGCCGTACTTTCATCGGTTGGGATGAGGTACCCGCAGTGATGCCCATGCAGGACATCGTGATCAATGGTACAAGCGAGCCGATTGTCGAGCCGGTTGTCGCAGCGCCGGTATACACGCTGACGGTGGTAGTAGACGACGAGACACTGCTGTGCAAACAGGTGGAGGCAGGGAAGTCCTTTACCATGCCGTTTGTCCCCGCAAAGGCCGGGATGCTGTTCGGCGGATTTGATAAGATCCCGATGGTGATGCCGGAAGAAGATGTCACCATTACGGGCCACTATGTACCGAAGAAGTACACGCTGACGGTGGTAGTGGACGGCGAGACGCTGCTGTGCGAACAGGTAGAGGCAGGAAAATCCTTTACCATGCCGTTTGTCCCTGCGAAGGCTGGGATGCTGTTCGGCGGATTTGATAAGATCCCGATGGTGATGCCCGAGGAAGATGTCACCATTACGGGCCACTATGTACCTAAGAAATACACGCTGACGGTGGTAGTAGACGGCGAGACACTGCTGTGCGAACAGGTGGAGGCAGGAAAGTCCTTTACCATGCCGTTTGTCCCTGCGAAGGCTGGGATGCTGTTCGGCGGCTTTGATAAGATTCCGATGGTGATGCCCGAGGAAGATGTCACCATTACGGGTCACTATGTACCGAAGAAGTACACGCTGACGGTGGTAGTGGACGGCGAGACGCTGCTGTGCGAACAGGTAGAGGCGGGCAAGTCCTTTACTATGCCGTTTGTACCCGAGAAGCCCGGCAAGATCTTTGGCGGATTTGGCAAGATTCCCGCCGTAATGCCTAAGTCTGACCTTGTTATCACCGGACACTACGAACCGAAACTGTATAATCTCATTGTGACAGTCGAAGGCGTGGAACTGCTGAATACCTGGTTGCCCGCCGGGAAATCCATTACGGTTCCTTTTGTACCTGCAAAACCGGGCATGCTGTTTGGCGGATTCGACAGAATTCCGATGACGATGCCTGCAGAAGATCTGACCATCACCGGTCATTATGTACAGAAGAAATATACTCTCAGCATTGTTGTGGACGGCGTACTCCTTTATACGGAACAGCTGCATGCAGGTGACCCCATCGGACAGCCTGCCGTTCCTGCCCGTGACGGTGCTGTGTTTGCCGGATTTGATATGCTTCCGGAGGTCATGCCCGAATGTGATCTGACTATTACCGGCAGATACGAACCTGCGGAGCCTGAGAAGCAGTTGTACACGCTGACGCTGATACTTGACGATCAGGTTCTGTTGCGTACGGAACTGGACGCCGGAGCAGAAATCGTTCTGCCCGGAATTCCTGAACGGATTGGCTACAGGTTGGAAGGAACGGAAATTCCGTCGGTAATGCCTGCGGAAGACCTGGTGCTGAGTCTGCACTATACTGCTGTTGCCTATCAGGTTGTTTTCCGTGTGGACGGAGAGGAAGTATTCAGGAATACCGTTCTGTACGGTGACCCTGTCACTGCTCCCGAAGTGCCCGCGCGTGAGGGATTCCGCTTCTCCGGATTCGGGACCATGCCCGATGCCATGCCTGCGACCGATCTGGTGTTCGACGGAATTTATATTGAGCAGGAAGAAGAGAAGACTGCGCCTGTTCTTTATACGGTGACCTTTGTTGTGGACGGCGAGGTGGTTGCGCGCTGTCAATATGCGCAGGGAGATGCAATCCGGGTGCCTGAGATTCCTGAAAAAACCGGGTACACCTTTGCGGGATTCGGGGAACTGCCCGACAGTATGCCGGGACAGGATCTCACGGTAACGGGGTCTTATACGCCCAATGTATACTGTGTGACATACCGGGTTCTCGATACAGATTATCTGAAACTGGATGTGGCGTACGGGGAGGCTGTTCCGGTTCCGGCAGATGTTCCGGTTGAGGAAAATGAGCGGTTGCGTTTCCGTGCATGGGCAGATCTGCCCGGTGTGATGCCGGCGCACGATGTCACCGTGCAGGCTGAACTTGAGCCGCGTCTGTATACCGTGCGGTTTATTCTGGACGGGGAACTGCTGTATACAGAGCAGTTGGCGCCGGATGCACCCATCAACGCTCCGGAAGTTCCCGAGCGCGCCGGAATGCGCTTCTCCGGTTGGGATAATCTCGAAGAAACCATGCCGTGCCGTGATCTGATGGTAGTGGGCAGTTATGAAGTGCTGCATCGTGTGCTGCGTTTCTACGCGGACGAAGAACTGCTTGCCGAGTACAGTGTTGCGGTAGGGGCTGCCATTACCGTACAAGTGACTGCTCCCGGAAAAGAAGGTATGGAATTTGACGGCTGGAGCGGACTGCCTGCCGTGATGCCGAATGAGGATCTGGCGGTGCGGGCACGCTATTGCCCGATCCGTTACACCGTGACATTCCGGGTAGATGGTTCCGACTATGCCGTCTGCCGTGTCGCAGCCGGAGAGAATATTCCAAAACCGCAGGATCCTGAGAAGGAAGGGTATACTTTCTTCGGTTGGCGTAATTTCACCGAAGTGATGCCCGATTACGATTTTATAGCGACAGCTCAGTTTGTACAACACAGTCATGTAGTGACCTGGTTTGTGGATCAGGAGGAAGTTCACTCCACCGTTGTAGCGTATGGACAACCGATTCCGGACTTCGTTCCGGAGGAAGACGATGCGAGAAACTTCCTTGGCTGGGGTGAGGTACCTGCGACCATGCCCGACCGTGATGTTGATCTGCAGGCCCGGTTTGAGGATATTTTCCATACCATTACCTTCCGTATTGACGGGGTGGTATACCAGGAGAGCCGCGTCAAGGTGGGAGATCGTATGCCCAATCCGGTGCCGCCTGCGAGGGACGGTCTGGTATTCAGCGGATGGAAAAACTACGCTACAGGCGGAAAAATGCCGGCATACGATTTCGTTGCTGACGGTACCTACCGTCGCCCGCGGCATACGGTGACCTACCTGATCGCCGGGGAAGTTTTCCGTACGGATGAGTATCCGGCCGGGGCGGTTATTGTGCCGCCGGTTCCGGAGCATGACGATAATGCCGTTTTCGCCGGATGGAACGGTTTGCCCGCAGAGATGCCTGAGACTGATCTGACGGTCGAAGCGGTGTTCGAGAGCGAATACTATCATCTGACTTATGTTCTGGAGGGCGCGCCGGTATTCTATAAGCAGGTGCCGTTCGGCACTCCGCTCATTCCGCCTCAGGTGCCGGCGAAAGAGGGGTATTCTTTTGCAGGCTGGGACGAATTGCCGGCTACCATGCCGGCACACGATCTGGTGATCAGCGGCTCGTATGAACCCAACTGCCATACGGTTACTTTCCGTGTCAACGGCGAAGTTTATCACGAAGAGCTGTACCGGGATGGTATGCGTATTACACCGCCCGAAGCACCGGTCATTTCCGGTTACCGCTTCACCGGATGGCGTAATTACACATCGGTTATGCCGCCGTATGACTTCATTGCCGATGCGGTTTACGAGGAACACATGGTGCATGTCTCCTTCCGGGTAGAAGGTGTTGAGGTCTTCTCCTGCGACTGCCGTGCCGGCAGTCCGCTGGAAGCTCCTGCAACCGAAGAACGCGACGGATATATGTTCGCCGGATTTGAAGGCTTCGACGGAACGGCGCCGGAAGAGGATCGGGTTTACACCGGCTCTTACCGCATCCGTACCTATGCGTTGCGGTTTGTTCTGGACGGGGAAGTGGTCGAGTCTTATGAATTCTGTGCGGGCGAGGCGGTACGCGTTACACCCAAGCCGGTTCAGAAAGAAGGTTACACATTCTCCGGTTGGGGGAAACTGCCCCGGCTGATGCCTGCAGTCAACTATACGGTTTACGGGACGCTGACGCCCAATCAGTACCGTCTGACCTTCATGGTGGACAATATGCTGGTGTTCGGAAAACTCTGGGCCTGCGGTGCGCCGATTGTGCCTCCGGAAGCTCCGATGTTCAACGGCATGCGCTTCATGAACTGGCGCGATCTGCCGCAGACCATGCCACCGCACGATGTGGTGGTATACGGTGAATATGCCCCTGTAGCACCTGCGCTTACCGAAGTCTGCTATGCTGACCGTGACGATTTCAGCCGCAAGAACAAAGCGTATTTTGCCGATAATAAGAAGATTGACCGCAGTCAGTATCAGAATCTGGTGATGGTGGGAGATGCGCAGATCCAGATTGTGATCCGGAAGAAACAGTATATCATTGAAACGGCTGCTGTGATTCACAACGGAAAAGTAGTGGATAAGGAAGGACTGGGGCGTCTGATTGCAGCATTCCGCAGAAGGGTCCGCATTCCCTCCACTCCGATGACGCTGATTGTTGAGACGCAGAGCGGAATCAACCGGGTAGTGGATGTGCCTACTCTGCGCCATGAGTTGGTGGGTGATTATATCCAGATGGATTTCGCTGATGCCGATCCGGGTAAGAAGCCGTTGCTGACCTACGATGTTCTGACGACAAACAAGAAGATCGAAATGAGTGTTGCAATGGCAACATTGATGGACGGAACTTTCGTTGATGATCTGGTATCCGTTTTCGATCGGCAGGGCATAGCGGTGAAGCCCGCGAACAGCGCACTGATGGCAATGACCTCCTATCTGCAGATGAACAAATTGCCCGGCAGACAGACTGCGGTGGCAGCATTCCTTACCGAGACTCACCTGGTGACCGCTCTGTTCGTGAGAGGACAGTTTGCGTATTCCGTGCAGAACACCTATCCTTTCACATCCGAGAGTTACGATGCTGCCGCATTGGTTGCAAGAGAATGCAGTGCAATGATGGATTACATCCGGCGTGAGGATGTACGCAGGTTCAAGATTACGCACCTGTATCTGGGTGGCGTCAATTCCAAACAGTTCGGTGCTACTGCCAAAGCATTCCGTAAGCAGATCAAACACTGCAACAAACTGTGCAAGAGCCGTGGTATCGGAAACCGTGCATATTATGCCGAACTGCGATTCCCGGCACGCAAGCGTCGCGGAAAAGTAATTCTGTTCAAAGCGAAGTAAGATCTTATCATCAAAGAGTCCCCTGCGCCTCCGGATTCCCGGCGGCGCAGGGGGCTCTTGAAAAACCGGCAGTTGTCAGGGACAACTGCCGGCCGGGTCAGATCTGTTTTTCAACAGTTTTATATTCGTCGTGAAAACGGTAATAGGGACAGCGCTGTGCGGAGGCGGTAAGGAAAGCAAACTGTTCGTCCTGGTCGAGGCGGTTGTTACAAACATATGCGTCGAGAAGCGGATCGTAGTCGTAAAATTCGCAGCTTTCGCAGTTGGTCTGAACGGGCTTTTTCATCTGATACCCCTCCTTTCTTCCGGGTATCTACAGTATATCATAGAACGCCCGGAAATGCAAGTGCATCCGGTAAGTATGTACAAAGCGTAAAGATTTTGCCCTGTTGCTGACAAATTGCACCTCTTTGTGGTATAATGAAAGTACCGCTGACAAGGAGAAGTGACATATGAAAAAACGATGGACCTGTGCTGCAATTGCTCTGTGCTTCGTGGTTGTATTCAGTGCGCTGCCCTGTGCGGCGCTGACCGGTGTTTACACAGGCGGCGGATCTGCGGATCTGGATGTTCAGCAGGGACAGACCGTATATGACCGCATAGCGCCCGGCAGATACGAAGAAGCGTATCAGGGAGACGCGGCCATTGTCTCCATGGATGTGCGGGATGACGGCGCCTTGCTGATTGCCTTTTCAAAAGCAGCTGTGAATTTTTATGATCCGAACGGCAATTATCTGTATTCATACCGCTTTTCATACCGGGGAGACTATGCGGCTTTTTTCCATGAGGATCTGCTCATTCTGGCTCTGTTCGAAGAGGGTGTGATGCTTGCCCTGCATGAGGACGGGTCCTATGCGGGGGCGCGTGCGTTGGTCGAAGACCGGATTGAGACGCGCTTTTCGGATTATGGCGCCCGTTTCGGATCTGTTTATCTGGCGGCTGAGGCAGCTGACCGGGTTCTTCAGTATCACAATCCGGGATTTTTTGGTTTGTTGCGTGGGGAACATACAACCGTCCGGCTGACCATTCTGCTTTCAGAAGCGGGATCTGACGGTTCGGGCGGGGAAGCACGGACCGTATTGCTGTATGATGACGGAGGAGATATCCTTCTTCACTACACGCTTGCAACCGGTGCCATTATCCTGTCTGTGATCGGATTTGCGGTTGTGGCAGTGATCGTGATTCATTATGTCAGAGAGCGTCGCTACCGTGCATCCCTCCGTGCGGAAATACAGCAGCGGGCCGATTCGCAGGTACAATCGTTAGAATCGGACGAACCTTAAAAAAACATTGCATTTTTCCCCGGAAAATGTTATAATCATAACAATGAAATCAGAGCGGAGGGGCATTCTGTGGCGGCAAAGACCAATAAAGGGTACGATCAGCAAAGCATCTCCGCTCTCAAGGGCGCAGACCGCGTCCGCAAGCGCCCGGCAGTTATTTTCGGATCGGACGGGCTGGAAGGATGTCAGCATTCGTTCCTGGAGATACTTGCCAACGCGGTTGACGAGGCGCGGGAAGGATACGGCAACCGGATTCTGGTTTCGGTATATCATGACGGCTCCCTGGAAGTGGAGGACTTCGGGCGCGGTGTCCCTCTGGGATACAACAGCCGGGAAGGCCGCTACAACTGGGAGTTGGTTTTTTGCGAGTTGTACGCAGGAGGCAAATACAATAACAACGATTCCGGGAGTGCCTACAGTTATTCCCTGGGGCTCAACGGGCTGGGCGCATGCGCTACCCAGTATGCATCTGAATATATGCAGGTGACCTCTTGCGACGGTACTACTTTTTCGCAGATGCAGTTCCGCTGCGGTGAACCTGTGGGGACTCTGCTGGAGCGCCCGCTTTCTTCCCGGGATTCCAAACGGCAGGGCAGTATCATCCGGTGGAAGCCGGATCTCAATGTGTTTACCGATATTGCCATACCGGAAGAATTCTTTGTGACTACACTGCGCCGTCAGTCGGTGGTCAACGGCGGGCTGCAGTTTATCCTGCGTGTCGAACAGGAAGACGGCTCTTTCCGCGAAAGCGAGTTCCTGTATCCCAACGGTATACAGGATTATATCCGAGAGCTGTCGGACGGTGTTGCCCTGACGGAGCCGGTATTCTGGCATCTGGAGACCGAGGGGCGTGACCGTGCGGACAAGCCGGACTACAAAGTGCGCGCCGACATCGCGTTCTGCGTGGTGCGCGGGGGCGGGAGCACGGAGTATTATCACAACTCCTCTTTCCTGGAATACGGGGGCGCGCCGGACAAGGCGCTGCGAAGCAGTTTCCCGTATGTGATCGATCGCTATCTGCGTAAAAACGGCAAGTACAACAAGAATGAAAGCAAAGTAACCGCCGCGGATGTGACAGACAGTCTGATTGCCATTATCAACAGCTCTTCAACGCAGACTTCCTACGAAAACCAGACCAAAAAGGCGATCAACAACCTTTTTATAGCAAAGGCGCTCAACGAGTTTATAAGGGAGCGGCTGGAGATCTATTTTGCCGAGCATCCCGAGGAAGCGGGAATCTTTACCTCTCAGGTGCTGCTGAATAAAAGGGCGCGCGAGACCGCGGAGCGCACCAAAGTGGATGTGCGCAAAAAACTGGCCGCGGGCAACGATCTGTCCGGCAGGGTGGAGAAGTTTGTGTCCTGCCGTTCGCGTGACCCCAATGTGCGGGAGTTGTATATTGTGGAGGGAGATTCTGCGCTGACATCGGTCAAACTGGGCCGGGACGCCGAATTTCAGGCAATTATCCCGGTGCGCGGGAAAACTCTCAACTGTATGAAAAGCAGTTATGCCAAGATTTTCGAAAACAAGATCATTGTGGATCTGCTCAAGGTGATCGGGTGCGGCGCCGAGTTGGACCCGAAGATGACCGGCGGGGAGGTACAGGCTTTCGATCTGGGGGCGCTGAAATGGAGCAAGATCATCATTTGTACCGATGCAGATGAAGACGGATTCCAGATCAGGACCCTGTTGCTTACCATGTTTTACCGTCTGTTGCCCACGCTGATAGAAGAGGGGCGCATTTATATTGCAGAATCGCCGCTGTTTGAGATCACGGTGGGGCAGAAGACCTTCTTTGCTTATAACGAAAATGAAAAGAATCAGTTTCTTGCCGGCATCGGGGACCGCAAATTTACTCTGCAGCGCTCCAAAGGGCTGGGAGAAAACGAACCTGAAATGATGTGGCAGACCACCATGAATCCTGCAACACGCCGTCTGATTGCCATCAGACCGGCAGGGAGGGAAGAAACCCTGCGCATTTTTGAAACGCTGCTGGGGGATTCGCTTGCGGCGCGCAAGCGGTTTATCGCCGAACACGGGCATGAATATCTGGCACAGGCTGATGTGTAACTCCTGCGCCGCCCGTGTGCGGAAAACAAAATTGCAGAATAAAATATATGAAATAGAATGTTGAGGTATTGATTATGGTTCATGCACTGAAGAAATCCAAACGCTTCCCCGGGGTGAAGGGGCCGGTACTCACCATTGTAATGGACGGAGTAGGACTGGCGCCCGCTACTGCCGCCAATGCGGTGGCTGCCGCGAGCACTCCCACCCTTGACCGGCTGATGCGCGATTATCCCAACCTTGCCATCAAGGCGCACGGGACGGCGGTCGGTCTGCCTTCGGACGACGATATGGGGAACTCCGAAGTGGGACACAATGCTCTGGGGGCCGGACAGATTTTCGCTCAGGGGGCAAAACTGGTTTCCAATTCGATTGCAAGCGGAAAGATGTTTACTTCTGATACCTGGATGAGCCTGATCGGTGGGGTGAAGGAAAAAGACGGGACTCTGCATTTTATCGGCCTGTTCTCTGACGGAAATGTGCATGCTCACATTGACCACCTCAAGGCCATGCTGACCCGTGCCAAAGAAGACGGTGTCCGCCGGGCCCGCGTGCATATCCTGATCGACGGTCGCGATGTGGGCGAGACCAGCGCGCTGGATTATATCCGCCCGTTTGAGGAGTTTCTCAATTCTTTGCGCGATGAGTCGTTCGATGTCAGGATTGCTTCGGGCGGCGGCAGAATGAAGATCACCATGGACCGTTATGAGGCCGACTGGAGCATGGTGGAGCGCGGCTGGCAGACGCATGTGCTGGGCGAGGGCAGACAGTTTGCTTCGGCGGAAGAAGCGGTTGTCACCTATCGCAAGGAACTGGGCGTAATCGACCAGGATCTGCCTCCTTTCGTTATTGCACAGGATGGCAAGCCGGTCGGTCCCATTCTGGACGGGGACAGCGTGATTTTCTACAATTTCCGCGGCGACCGTGCCATTGAGATCTCCCGTGCCTTTGAAGGAGGCGCAGATTTTGATAAATTTGACCGTAAGCGTGTACCCGCGGTGCTGTATGCGGGCATGCTGGAGTATGACGGAGATCTGCATATCCCCTCCCGCTTCCTGGTCAATCCTCCTGAAATCACCAACACCATGAGTGAGTATCTGGTGGCAACCGGTATTCCGCAGCTTGCTATTTCCGAAACGCAGAAGTTCGGTCATGTCACCTATTTCTGGAACGGAAACCGCAGCGGGAAGTTCTCCGAAGAACTGGAGACCTATATTGAAATTCCTTCGGATGTGGTCCCGTTTGAACAGCGCCCCTGGATGAAGTGTGCGGAGATCACCGACCGGCTGATCGAATGTCTCGAGAGCGGCAAATACCGTTATCTGCGTGTCAATTTCCCGAATGGGGATATGGTGGGACACACCGGTAACTTCCTTGCCACCGAGTGCTCCATGGAAGCGCTGGATCTGCAGTTGGCACGCATTCTCAAGGTGGTGGACCGCCTGCAAGGGGTCGCTCTGATCACGGCAGACCACGGAAATGCGGATGAAATGTACGAACTCGACAAGAAAACCCATGCACCGAAGTTGGACAAGGACGGTACCCCCAAGGCCAAAACCAGCCATACACTGAACCCCGTGCCGTTTATTGTTTATGATAATTTCTATCAGGACACCTATACGGTAAAAACCGGACGGGATGACTTCGGCCTTTCGGATGTAGCGGCAACCACTGTCAACCTGCTGGGATACGAAGCTCCGGAGATGTGGGATGAAAGCATGATCGCTGAGCGTGCCTGAAGAGGGCAATCGTTGAAAACAAAGGAGTAAGATATGAGTACTTTTCATCTGGTGGATCACCCTCTGATTCAGCATAAACTGACCATTATGCGCGATGTCAACACCAGCTCCAAGGATTTCCGCGAGTTGCTCAACGAAGTAGCCATGCTGATGGGATATGAACTGACACGCAATCTGCCGCTGGAGGAGGTAGAGGTGACCACTCCGATCTGCAAAGCGCGACTCAAGCGCATTGCAGGGAAGAAACTGGCGATTGTACCGATCCTGCGCGCCGGTCTCGGGATGGTGGACGGTCTGCTGAAACTGGTTCCTGTAGCCCGCGTGGGGCATATCGGAATGTACCGGGATCCCGAAACGCATCAGCCGGTGGACTACTATTTCAAGATGCCGCCCGATGTGGAGAACCGTCAGATCATTGTGGTTGATCCCATGCTGGCGACCGGCGGAAGCGCCTCCGACGCAATCCGGAAACTCAAGGACAGCGGTTGCACCCAGATCACCATGATGTGCCTGGTGGCGGCGCCGGAAGGTGTCCGGAAAGTGCAGAGCGAGCATCCGGATGTGGATATCTATGCGGCCGCACTGGATGAGCGGCTGAATGAGCACGCCTACATCGTTCCCGGTCTGGGCGACGCCGGAGACCGGATTTTCGGAACAAAATAATGCACGAGATGACCGTAGGCGTCAACGACGCCGGTCAACGGCTGGACAAGTTCCTGCAGAAGGCATTGCCCGGTCTGCCTGCCTCCCTGCTGTATAAATCACTCCGGACCAAGAAGATCAAGGTCAACCGCAAGCGCGGCGAACCCGGACAGGTTCTTGCCGCCGGCGATGTGTTGCAGCTGTTTCTGCCGGACGAGTTTTTTGTCCGGCCGGAGGAGCGGAATCTGCAGTCTCTGCTTGCTCACACGACAGTACAGCCCGAAGTTCTCTATGAAGACGAAAACCTGATCCTGCTGTATAAACCGCAGGGGGTTTCCGTACATGCTGATCAGGATGGGGAACCGGGCGGTACCCTGCTCTTACAGATGCAGGCCTATCTGTACCGGAAGGGGGAATATGATCCGCTGTCGGAGCAGAGTTTTGCGCCTGCGCTGTGCAATCGGATTGACCGGAATACCGAAGGGATCGTAATCGGCGCCAAGAACGCTGCCGCCCTGCGAGACATGAACCGGCTGATCCGCGAGCGTGCCCTGTCGAAGTACTATCTGTGTGCGGTCAATGGGACCCCTTCCGTGTTGCAGGGGGTGATCACCGGCTACCTGTGTAAGGACGAGCGCACCAATCAGGTGCGCGTGTACGACCATCATCCGCCTGCAGGGGCCAAGCGGATTGTGACCGGATACCGTACGCTGTGTACCGTGTCCGGGCGCTCTTTACTGCAGGTGCATCTGATCACCGGCCGTACGCATCAGATCCGGGCACACCTGGCCCATATCGGATGTCCGCTGTATGGAGACGGCAAGTACGGTGTCAACCGCGGGGCGCGTCGGGCAGGGTACGCATATCAGTGCCTTGTGGCGTATCGCCTGTGCTTTGATCTGCCGGGTGACCCGGGCATATTCGGATATCTCAAAGGACGCGTCTTTTCGGTTCCGCCGGAGCGCATCGGTTTTCTGCATCTCTTCGGGGACGGTAAAACGGTGGCGCAACTGCTGGAATCCGTACAATGAAAGAAAGCGGTTCCGCACCGATCGGTGCGGAACCGCTTTCGATACAGAGGAAGTCTGACGGATAATCAACTGAGATTGAGTTTCTTTTCCAGAACATGCACCGACATGAGCCAGACTGCGACAATGATGGCGGCATCCAGCAGTAGGGAGATAGCGGTAGCGCTGTAAAAGGAAATGACCGACAGCATATTGGGATTCTGTGTGAGGGGAGCGAGAAAAACCAGAACCACCGCCTGTATCAGGGAAGACAGAATGCTGAGAGCCGTATTGCTGACCAGATAAAAGAGAACGGCACCCAGAATGCTGTATTTCCGGAACACCAGACCGGCAAGGTTGATAGCGCCGTACATCAAAATCAACTGTAAAAACAGAGAGGCACAAACATTCAGTACAGTAATGAGGACCGTCACAACCGCCGGGACCCCGGGCGCGGTGCTTATATAGATTTCAAATGCTGAACCGACCAGAGTGGAAGAGGCGCCCCACGCCATGAGCAGGAAGGAAAGGACCGCAATGACCAGGGCCACTCCCCCCCATGTCGCACCGGAGGCCACTTTTGCCAGAAACAGTGTTCTGCCGCGGACCGGAAGCACCATGGTCAGGTATCCTTCGTCCGTGAAGAAACTGCGGTAATACCGGTATCCCAGAATCAGGGCGATGGCCAGAAAAATCATTGCAATCGCAACCGCTGAAAAAAAGATCGCGGTGGCAAACAAAATTGTAAGCAGATTCCCGAGCAGACTTTCGGCAGGGACAACGGCGACCAACCGCGCCAGCAGAAAGCAGAGCGTGGCCAGCACCGGCATGACGATATAAAGCGGAATCAGGATCCGGCGCAGGGCGACCCATTCATAATAATACAGTTTTTTCAGCATCGGAACACCTCCCGGAAGAGTTCGTCAAGTGTCATACCGGTTTCTTCACGGACACCGGCAACCGTGCCGGAACGGACGATATTTCCGTGTTGCAGGAACAGGTAGTCGTCTGCAATTTCTTCAATATCCCGGATGAGATGCGTGGAAATCAGAATGCCCGCTCCCGGATTGCGCGCCTCCAGAATGGTGCGGATGATGAAATCGCGCGCAGCCGGATCCACGCCGCTGATCGGCTCGTCGAGAAGATAAAGACGCGCACGGCGCGCCATCACCATGACCAGCTGAACCTTTTCCTTGGTTCCTTTGGATAGCTGACGGATCTTCCGGTCAAGCGGAACACTCAGGGTTCTGAGCATTTCTTCGGCGTGCCCGGCGTCAAAATCCGCGTAAAAGGAACGGAAATATCCGATTGCCTGCAGAGGAGTCATCCATTCCGGAATACTGTTCCGTTCGGGAAGATAGGCTACCATGGCTTTTGTTTCGGGACCGATAGGGCATCCCAGAACCGACAGATGACCGGCAGTAGGAACGAGCAAGCCGGCAATCAGTTTGATCAGGGTGGTTTTACCGCTGCCGTTCGGACCAAGGAGAGCGGTGCATTTTCCCACAGGTACTGAGAGGGTGATCCGGTTGAGCGCCGGTACCGCGCCGTAAAGTTTGGTCAGATCGCGACAGGATATCAGAGGCATATTGATGTCAGATGTCATAAGCACTCCTTTCCGCAGTTGGTTGATAGCAAGGACATTATAGCACATGCAGATATGGTTGTCAAGCAAAACGGGTTTGTCAAAAGGGGTTTACAAACCGGGTAACAAATGATATAATATAGGAACTATAGTAAAAATCCGGATGAAAGGAAGGCTCTGTTGAAAATGCCGTATACCGTCGGTCTTTATACCCTGGGATGCAAGGTTTCTCAGTACGAGACCGAGGCGATTGCCGAAGCGTTTGAGGGGCGCGGATTTTCAGTCCGGGATTTTGACGGGGTATGTGATGTATATGTGATCAATACCTGCACCGTTACGGCGGAAAGCGACCGGAAATCGCGTCAGATGATCCGGCGTGCCCATCACCGCAACCCACACGCCCCGGTGCTTGTGACCGGGTGCTATGCCCAGCGCAATCCGGATGCCATATCCCGGTTACCCGGTGTCTGTGCGGTGACCGGCAGCCGGGACAAAATGTGTCTGCCGGATCTGGCGCTTGAGTGCCTCAGACAACAACCTGCGGCTCCGCTGACCCGGGTGGGGAACCTTACAGGGGGCTTCGAGCCCATGTCGATTTCCCACGCGCCGCGCACACGCGCCTATGTAAAGATTCAGGACGGGTGCGGTTGCAGGTGTGCCTATTGCGCAATCCCGTATGCACGGGGACCGGTGTGTTCCAAGCCGGCCTGCCAGGTGTTGGAAGAGGTCAACCGGTTGTGCGCGGCAGGTTCGCGCGAAATCGTACTTACCGGCATTGAAACCGCGGCATACGGGGCAGATCTTGACCGGTTCGGCCTGACCGACCTGCTTGAATTGCTCGAACGGGAATCCGCAGCTGAACGGCTACGGCTGGGGTCGATGTCTCCCGATTATCTGATGCGTACCGGTGTGATTGAGCGGCTGGCAGGGCTGAACAAACTGGCGCCGCACCTGCATCTGTCGGTGCAGAGCGGTTCGGACCGCATTCTGCGCGCCATGCGGCGGCGTTATCTGGTTACCCATATGCGGAGTGCTATGGCGCAGTTGCGCGCACAGATCCCGGGGATCCAGTTTACTGCCGATGTAATTGTCGGGTTTCCGGGCGAGGATGAAGAGATGTTCGCGGAGACTGCCGCTTTCCTGGAGGAGGCGCGTTTTCTGCAGCTTCATGTTTTCGTTTATTCCAGACGCGCCGGAACACCCGCCGCCGATTTCCCCGATCAGGTGCCGGAGGAGGTCAAGCATGAGCGCAGCAACCGTCTTGCAGCCATCGGTCAGAAGACGCGCGCAGAGGTGCTGCAGGAGATGGTCACAGCCGCCCGGCCGGTCTCTGTCATTCTGGAAACAAAGCGGGGCAGTGTCTGGCATGGGCACAGCGCAGCATACGCTATGGTGGAAACCCCCGCACAAACCGGCGATTCACAGGGGGATATGCTTTCAGTAGTCCCGGTCGGACAAAGGGATGGCATATTGCTCTGCCGACGCTGATCAATTCTATAACCGAAATCAATACATGGATGGAGAGTATCATGGACAATTCACAGAAAACAATGGACAAGATCGTCGCTTTGTGCAAGAACCGCGGCTTTATTTATGCCGGATCGGAAATTTACGGCGGACTTTCCAACTCGTGGGACTACGGACCGCTCGGCGTAGAGTTCAAAAACAATGTCAAGCGCGCCTGGTGGAAGAAATTCGTGCAGGAAAACCGGTATAATGTCGGCCTTGACAGTGCGATTATCATGAATCCCCGCACCTGGGTGGCATCGGGGCATCTGGGCGGATTTTCGGATCCGCTGATGGACTGCAAGGTGTGCCGGAGCCGTCACCGTGCGGATAAACTGATTGAAGACTATGCCTACCAGAATAATCTGGAGGACAATCCGGCCGGATGGAGCGATGAGCAGATGAGTGAATACATCCGGGAGCACCGCATTGCGTGCCCGGACTGCGGCAGTCACGATTTCACTCCGATCCGCAAGTTCAATCTGATGTTCAAGACCTTTATCGGTGTGACCGAGGACAGTACCAATACGGTGTATCTGCGTCCGGAGACCGCACAGGGCATTTTCGTGAATTTCAAAAATATTGCCAGAACCACGCGGCGCAAGATGCCGTTCGGCGTGGGTCAGATCGGAAAGTCTTTCCGCAATGAGATCACCCCCGGCAACTTTGTGTTCCGCACCCGTGAGTTTGAACAGATGGAACTGGAATTTTTCTGCAAGCCGGGAACCGATCTGGAGTGGTTCACCTACTGGCGTAATTTCTGCGCCGATTTCCTGACCGGGCTTGGCATGCGGAAAGAAAACATGCGCCTGCGCGATCATTCGCCCGAGGAACTGTGCTTCTATTCCAAGGCAACCACCGACATTGAATTCCTGTTCCCGTTCGGTTGGGGCGAGCTGTGGGGAATCGCAGACCGCACCGATTACGATCTCACCCAGCATCAGAAAACCAGCGGCGAATCCATGGAATACTTCGATCCCGAGACAAATGAAAAATATATCCCGTATGTCATCGAGCCCTCGCTGGGAGCGGACCGCGTTGCGCTGGCATTCCTGTGCGACGCTTATGACGAGGAAGTGGTGGACGCAGAAAAGAATGATACCCGTGTGGTGCTTCACCTGCATCCTGCTCTGGCGCCGGTCAAGGCGGCAGTCCTGCCTCTGTCCAAGAAACTTTCGGACGACGCTCAGGCATTGTTCGACGAACTGTCGAAATATATGAATGTCGAGTTTGACGAGTCGGGCTCTATCGGGAAGCGGTATCGCAGGCAGGATGAGATCGGCACGCCCTTCTGCATCACCTATGATTTTGATACCAAGGACAAGGACGGCTGTGTGACTGTGCGTGACCGGGATACCATGGAGCAGGTGCGTATGCCCATCTCCGAGGTGCGTGCTTATCTGGAAGAAAAACTGCGCTTCTGAGTGAGACGCGTATGAAACGTCTGATCGCGCGTCTGTTTGCCGTCTGGCAGCGGCTGCCCGAATTTTTGCGGTATGCCTGCATCGGCGGCGTATGCGCCGTACTGGATCTGCTGACGCTGGTGCTTTTTACCGAGGTGGTGTTCGGCGGCAGGGAAGGATACGGTTATCTGGCGGTGTCGGTTGCGGCAGGGTTCGTGGTCGGCATCGTCTCAAACTACCTGCTGTCCCTGCTTCTGGTGTTTAACCGCGCCGAACAACTCGAGCGCGGAAAGACGGTGTCCGCCTTCCTGCTCTATGCTCTGGTCGGGGTGATCGGCTTCTTTCTGACGGAATTGCTGATGCATTTCGGCGTCCGGCTGACCGGGCAGGAGGGGTATTGGTATGTAGCGGTCAGCTGTGTTGTAAAAGTGCTGGTCCTGATCTGGAACTATCTCGGCAGAAAAATTCTGGTGTATCGGAGGCATTGACCGTGGAACAGAAGAAAACCGCCCTGATTATCGGCGCCGGACCCGCGGGTCTGACGGCAGCCTATATCATGCTCAAGGAAGGAACCTTCCGTCCGGTGATTCTGGAGGAAGAAACCTTTGCCGGAGGCATTTCACGCACTGTGGAGCATAACGGCAACCGGATGGACATCGGGGGGCACCGCTTCTTTTCAAAGAATCCGGAAGTCAATGCGCTGTGGCAGGAGTGGATGCCTATGCAGGGGGCTCCGTCACGCGACGATCTTGCCACCGGAACCGAAAAGCCTCTGCAGGAGGGCGGGCCCGATCCGGAAACGACTGATTTGGTCATGCTGCAGCGGCGTCGGATTTCACGCATCTATTACCTGAAGCGGTTTTTCGATTATCCGGTGTCTCTGAAATGGGAGACATTCCGGAATATGGGAGTGCGGCGCACCTTCCGTGCCGGTATGGGGTACCTGCACAGTGTGCTGTTCAAACTGCCGGAGGATTCACTCGCCAACTTCTATATCAACCGGTTCGGCAAACCTTTGTACGAGATGTTCTTTGAAGGGTATACAGAGAAGGTCTGGGGCCGCAATCCTGCAGGCATTTCGGCAGCCTGGGGCGCACAGCGCGTCAAGGGCCTGTCTCTGCGCAAAGCGGTGCTGTCGGTGGTGGGAAAACCGTTCCGGAAAAAGGGACAGGTAGAGACTTCGCTGATCGAACAGTACGCTTATCCGAAACTGGGGCCGGGTCAGCTCTGGCAGCATGTGGCGGACGAGGTGGTGCGCATGGGGGGTACCGTTGTGTACGGCGCCCATGCGGACCGGTTTTATTCGGATGAGACAGGGGCCATCCGGGAAGTGGAGGCTGTGATTGACGGTGAGCGCCGTTCTTTCTGCGCGGACGCCTTCTTTTCCACCATGCCGGTGTGCGATCTGGTAGCAGGACTGGGACCACGGGTGCCCGAACAGGTCCGGCAGATTGCATCGGAACTTCCGTACCGGGATTTCGTCACGGTGGGGCTTCTGGTAGACCGGCTGGCGCTCCGGAATGAGACCGGCATTGCGACGCTCGGAAACATCATCCCCGACTGCTGGATTTATGTGCAGGAAGGGGATGTACGCCTGGGGCGCATTCAGATTTTCAACAACTGGTCGCCTTATATGGTGGCAGATCCGGAACATACCGTATGGCTGGGACTGGAGTATTTCTGCAACGAGGGAGATGACATCTGGGAAGCCGACGAGGAGTCGTTTTTGCGTCTGGCACAGGACGAACTCTGCAAAATCGGGGTGCTTGCATCCGACGCAAAGGTGCTCGACCGGGTGCGCATCCGCGTAAAAAAGGCTTATCCGGCCTACTTTGACGCTTATGAGCGGTTTGATACTGTCCGGGAATATCTGGACAGCATTCCGAATCTGTGGTGTATCGGCCGTAACGGACAGCACCGGTACAACAATATGGACCATTCCATGCTGACTGCCATCCGCGCCGCCCGCGCTGCAGCCGCGGGCCAAACCGATAAACGGTGCGTCTGGGAGGTCAATACCGAGCAGGCATATCATGAGGAGAAACAGTCATGAAAGACATGCTCCGGAAAATTTCGGATTCTGTGCATACCGCCGCCGCCCGCCGTCTTCTGACGGTCGGGGCGACGGCGTTGCTGCTTCTCATACCGACCGGGATTCTGCTTTATTTCATACTGGGGCCCGGGGAAGGGTATCTGCATTCCGACTGCACCGATACCCTGTGGTGGGCGAACGCTTCCTATGAAAGCGGGCAGTGGATTTCCGACAATTTTGCATATGCGGCTCTGCTGCCTTTCGGGGGCAGTCTGCTCATGCTTCCGTTTATTCCGTTGTTCGGGGTGAGTGTTGCCACTCACAATGCAGGCATGATCCTGTTCGTGATTCTGTTTGTAGCGGCAGGGTATTTCTTCGGTCGGTCTCTGCAGCTGTCGCCTCCTGCCGCGGCGGGGGTTCCGCTGATGCTGTGCCTTCTGCTCAGCGGAAGCGTGAAGTTGCGCGAAATCATGTGGGGACATATCATTTATTACAGTCTGGGTATTCTGTTCTTTCTCTTTGGAATGGGGCTTTGTTTTCGCCTTTGCCGTGCACTGGACGCGCACGACCGTCGGGGCGTGCAGGTATACGGTGTTCTGCTTACTCTCTTCACAGTTCTGACCGCACTCAATGAATTGCTTTCGGTTGTTACCTGGCTCCTTCCCGCAGCCGCGGCGATCATGGCCTACCTGTTGTTTGACCGTTGGGATGCCGCTGCCGCGACGCTTACGCGCCGGCGTACGGCGGTGGCCGGGATTCTGCTGGCAGGTGCCTGTGTAGGAATGCTTTTCGGGCAGCTGATCCGACATGGGGTAGTCGCAGGATATGCCGAAGCCTATTCCATGTACGACGATATGTCCGCCTGGAAGGGAAATCTGCAGGATCTTCCGTTTCAGTGGCTTTCGCTTTTCGGTGTTTCTATCAAAGACGGGACACATCTGATCTCTGCCTCTTCACTGTTGTGCATGATTCAGATTGCATGTGCGGTACTTATTTTTACTTTGCCGTTCGTGGCTTTGATTTTCAGAAAAACTGTGAAAAACCCCTGGGTAATTCCCGCTTGTATCGGACATATTGCGTTGACCCTGTGCATTCTGTATGCGGCCATATTCGGTAGGCTGGGGGCCGCCGAATGGCGATTGACCCCCCTGATCGGCACGGGTATCGCTGCCGGGTATCCCGCTCTGCTTGATTGGATCCGTCAGGTACGCCTGCCGCGTGCCCGGTTGGCGGGGGCAGTTCTTTTACTGTTTACCGTGTGCGCGTTGGCGCATGGTGCTCTGATTCTCAGAATGCCGGCAGATTACGGCCGGGACAATGCTTATCACCGGATTGCGGATGTACTGCGCGAGGAGGAACTGACAACCGGGTACGCTTCCTTCTGGAACTGTCATGTTGTATCCCTTCTTTCGGACGGAGAAGCCGAACTGTTTCCGATCGAGACATCCGGCACCACTGTGCCGAAAAAACGGTATTATCAGTCTCCGTACGACGCTTATGGGCGGGTAGGGCAGGAGGAGGAATGCTTCCTGCTGCTGAGCAGCGGTGAGTACACGCAGTTTCTGTCATGGCTGTCAGAGCAGGAGAATATCAGCGAAACGCTCCGGTATCCGGAAATCGGCTACTATGTGATTGTTTTTGACGGGCCGATTGCCTTTGCGGACTGAAACTGTGCGAATGTGACAAATCTGTAACGGAAATTTGTAAAGTGTGGCGGATTGCTTGTTATTGTAAAGTATGTTATACTATACATACAACAACCCGAAAGGAGTTTACTTTATGAAAAAACTGACAGCATTCTTCCTCGCACTCGTTCTGGTTTGTTCCCTGGTGGCACTTACTTCCTGCGCACCTGAAACTGCGGCGCAATTGATGGCAGATTCCTATGACAAGTTGGAAAATCTGGACTCACTGGAAGCAGAAATGTCGGTTGACATGAATATTTCTTCCAATGGTGTAAGCATTGAGGTGCCCATGCAGTATTACATCAAAGCTGCGTCACTGAAAACAGACCCCACTTTTTCCGCAGATGTATCCTTAACCATGATGGGTGAGACGATGAATATGGATCTGTATATGGGAGGCGGATACATTTACGCATCCGTTCTGGGGCAGAATATGAAAATTCCCGCAGACTCTGAAGACGCGGATGATTATAACGCGCTGAATGAACTGACAGGCCTTACCAAGGAATTGCCTGCAGAGCAACTTGCCGAAGCGGAAATTGTTCAAAACGAAGACGGCAGCCGGAAATTTACGATTCAGATTGACCAGGCAACTTTTGATCAGTTGTATAAGGATTTCGCAGAATCCATTACCGAATCTGCTGCCGGCCTGGGTGTTTCGTTCGATGTTTCAGTTTCCGATGCGGAAGTCACCGTGACGGTTAATTCAGAAGGGTATATCTCTGTATACCGGATGTCCTGCAATATGACATTGACAGAGGAGACCAGTGGTACCGCAACAGAGGTCGCCCTGGACACCACCGTTACATTCAAGAATCCCGGCACAGCAGTTACCGTAACACCTCCTGCCGGTTATCAGGATTACCCTGAGATCCCCAGTATGTAAATTTTAGTTGTCATATTGGTGCTTCTGGTTAATATTTTCGGCACCTCAGAGGAGGGCGGAGCTCATTTGAGCTCCGCCCTCCTCTTTTCAATTTGAGAAAAACAGACGATGCACCGGGCATGGTATGATGCTTTCAGGAAAAGCGCCGGATGGCATAGCCCTTTACCGGATCTGACTCTGAAATGCAGTAGCCTTTCCAAGAATGCGGATCTGGTCCAGTTCGCTGCCGATATAGACCAGCGGAGCGTAACGCGGATTTTCGGGAGAGAGAATCAGTTTCTGTTCGGCAGGGTAGTAATAGACCCGCTTCAGAGTGGCTTCGCCGTCAATAACCACGACGGCAATTTCCCCGTTGTCCACGCTGTTCTGAGAGGTGACGAACACCAGATCTCCGTCATAAATGCGTGCGCCGATCATCGAGTCGCCCCGGGCGCGCAGACAAAAGTCAGCCGCAAAGTCATCCCCCGCAATGGCATATCCTTCACATTGCTCTTCTGCAAATACCGGCTCTCCGCATGCGATATCCCCCAGAATGGGGACACTGTGCCGGGTGATGGACAGAATTCCGGGATAAGCGGGAAGCCCTTCTTCGTCCCATCCCATCAGAGCGGCAGGTGTGGTACCGTACACTTCCGCAAGAGCCTCCACCCGTTCAGACGGGATGTTTGCAATCACGCCGTTTTCATAACGGTGAATGGTCTGTCTGCTGGTTCCCAGTTTCTGCGCCACTTCTTCAAGAGTCATGTGATGGGCCTGACGCAGCGCACGCAACTTGCTTCCGATAGGCATAAGAGCACCTCTTTTTCATATTATGTAACTATTATACCATTCTGTATCGCAATATGCAACATTTTTTTGCGTTTTTTGTTTGCGGCTTCCGGACAGATGCCGGAGGCGGGAATATGCATTTGCTACAGGTTCTGAATAAAAAGTTTGAGTAGCATGAGCTGTTTTGCCGTGATCAGTCTCCTGACTGCCGAACCGTTTTCTTCAAAGAGAATCACCGAAGATTTTCCTTTTTCGCTTTTCACAGCGGTTTTACGGAGTGGCTGGGGAGTATTGATCAGGCCGGTCAGGTAGTCCATTGACACATTATAATATCGGGCCAGGGTAACGAGATGCCTGACCGGTATTTCGTTGGTACCGGTTTCATATCTGCAGTACTGTACGCGATTGATGCACAGAATCTGGGCAACGGCTTCCTGTTTGAGGTCATGATCTTCTCTCAGGTCCTTCAGTCTTGGATACATTTTTCTTTCCTTTTTTACCTAATTGCAGCAAAGCAGTCAAAATATTACTTGACATGTAACTGAAATGATGCTATAATGTGCTACGTAATAGATTTGTTACGTCCGCGGTATGCTATATAATGGAAGAAATATGCCGCCCTCAGCATTCCGATAAGCGAATACATGGGCCGGTGGGCATGTTCCCCGGGAAAGCCGGATTGAAGAGAGGTGCAGATATGACAAGAAAAAGCGGAAGAGGATTCACCCTGGTCGAACTTGTAATTGTGATCGCAGTGATCGCAGTACTGGCGGCTGTGCTGATTCCCACTTTCAGCGGTATTGTCAACAATGCGAAGAAATCCAAGGATCTTGCCAATGCCAGAACCGTGAATACCAACCTGCAGGTTTTTAAAGCGGAAGAAGGCGTGGATAAAATCGATGTTCATGCCGCATACCTGTGGACGGTCAGCAACGGCCTTTCGCTGACTTCTACGGCAAAGGGATATTCGTACTGGTTCAATGAAGATACGGGGGCATTCGAGCTGCTTAAGACCGAGGACGTGATCGGTCTGGGAGAGGGAGCGGAGGTCGCCGCACTGGAGGACGGCTGGCAGGCTGAAGAGCTGACGCTGGAGGCTGACCTTGGCGCCGGCGGCGACTTTGACGGCAACCGGATTTCCCTTGTAAGTGATGTAAACAACTACTCCCTGGATCCCGGTCGGCTTTCGGCCTCCAGGCCTGAATTGATTCTGCTTGATGAGCGCACCGACGATGAGATTGTGAGCGCGATCAACGGCATCCGC
>CASFDI010000076.1 GCA_949293405.1 uncultured bacterium
GAATCATTCTTTTCTTCAATGAAGCGCGAAGAGTTATATCGTACAAAATACAGATCTGAATATGAATTAAGAAAAGCGATAGATGACTATGTCACTTTTTACAACACAAAACGACCTCACTCTAAAAATCAAAACAAAACCCCTATGACAAAGGTTTTGCTGATTTACAGTCCAAATGCAATTTTTAATTGTAGCAGCTAAAATTGCTAAAAAGCGCTCAATTGCAGCAGTTTTATCGCAGAAAATAGAAAAACACCTATTGCTGTCCAATCATAGGGGTTCGGGTTGCAATAGGTGTATCACATGGTACGGGTGACAGGACTTGAACCTGCACGGGAATCCACCGGAACCTAAATCCGGCGCGTCTGCCAATTCCGCCACACCCGCATACAAACCGGCAGAAAAACCGCCGGTCCGAGGAAGAAAACCGAGGAGCCGGTACATAAACCGGCACAGACGAGAGAAAAACCAAATCATCGGAACAATATAACAACGAAAAGCACCTTGCAGCATAGCCGCGTCCGGAGACCGAACACAACCGCTCTGTAAACCGGTTCTGCAAAAGGGGATGCTGGCGCTGTCATACAGGAATACAGCGTGCCACAGCCTTATGAAAGCATACCTGCCCTGAAATAACAGTGTAAAAAGGCATTAGAAAAGTATGCCAAGATGTGTGCACCTGCAAAGCAGAATACCTGGCGATGCGTTACGCTTCCGAATGTTTTCACAGGCAGGAGTATGTCGCACAATCAGATACCCGATCAGTTACCCGGTCAGGAGGCGGTCAGGCACCCGGGACGGAGATCCGCTCGCGCAGCTCGCCGACATCGCGCATGACATAGGTGGCGGGCGGGTCGGCGGTGCGCGCGTCCTCCGCGGTGGCTTCCCCGCTGAGCACCAGCACCGTATCGATACCGGCGCGGGCGCCTGACGCAATGTCGGTATACAGTCGGTCACCGACCAGCAGCGTCTGCACAGGTGCGCACGAGGCGCGCTGAATGGCGAGACGGATCATATCGGGCTCGGGTTTTCCGATAAAATGCGGCATCCTGCCGGTCGCATTCCGGAGCATGCCGGCGAAAGAACCACAGTCGGGAACCGAACCGAAATCGGTCGGACAGACCAGATCGGGATTGGTTGCAATATACGGAATGCCGCGCAGCAGCAGGCGTGTGGCATCGGTGAGCTTCCGGTATGTCAGTTCGGTATCATACGCCAGCACCAGCACATCCGGATTGTCGGCAATATCGTCCGTCAGGCGGATCCCTGCCTGTATCAGCTGACGGCAGAAGGACGCTGTCCCCACTGCAAATATCAGCTGCCCGGCATGATGGTGCTTCAGGTATACGATTGTAGCATCGGTCGAAGTCAGATAGTCATCTGCTTCGGTTTTAATACCGAAACAGTTCATTTTCTCGATATATGCGTCGACGCCGCGGGAGGAATTATTGGTCAGGAACAGATATCTCCCGCCCTTGTCACGGATACACTGCAGAAAGGCGGGTGTGGCTTCAAAGAGCCGATCCCCCAGATACAGCGTACCGTCCATGTCGAGCAGAAACAGTCTTTTCTCCGACAGAGGAGTACACGCTTGCGTCATCAGGACTCAAAGGTTTCCGCTACCCGCCTCAGGTCAGCGGGAATATCAATATGCTGGGGGCACTTCGACAGACAGGCGCCACAGGACCGGCAGAGCGATGCGATTCCCGCGCCGTCCTTGCCCTGGTAGCGCTTGCGGTAGCGCTCAAAGTTGACCCCATACATGGCGTACTCATTCCACACGGAGAAATTGCGCGGGATATCCACCCCGTGCGGGCACGGCATACAGTAACGGCAGCCGGTGCAAGGATTATTGACCTTGGCCCGGATTTTGCTCACGATATCTGAGATACCGGCCATCTGCGCATCGGTCAAAGGCGTGAACTGCGAGAAGGTGCGCAGATTGTCCTCCACCTGATCCATGGTGGACATGCCGCTGAGTACGACCTTCACCTGTGGGTGCGTCGCCACCCAGGAGAGCGCCCAGTTTGCCATCGAGCGTGCCGGATCCAGATGATGGAACGCATCCAGGATATCGTCGGAGAACCGGATCAGACTGCCGCCCCGGATCGGCTCCATCACCACCAGCGGAATACCCAGCTCACAGGCAAGCGCATATCCGCGGTCTCCCGCCTGATTTTCCGTATCCATGTAGTTGTACTGGATCTGGCAGAAGTCCCAGGGTTTCCCGCGCAGCATTTCCTCGAAGACCTCGTAACTGTCGTGAAAGGAAAAGCCCAGTCTGCGAATTCTGCCCTGCTTTTTATACTCTGTAAACTGCTCAAACAGTCCCAATTCGCAGATCTGCTTCCAGCGGTTGCGGTCACAGGAATGGAACAGGTAGAAGTCCACATAGTCGGTTCCGAGCCGCTCCAGCTGTTCTTCAAATTTGGCGGCTGCTTCTTCCCTGGTGTGAATCGCCCACATGGGCAGTTTGGTTGCAAGGTAATAGGAGTCACGCGGATACTTTTTCAGCACACGCCCCACGAAGGGCTCGCTTGCACCGCTGTGATACGGATATGCCGTATCATAGTAGTTGACGCCGGCAGCATAGGCGCGGTCCAGCATGCGCTCCGCTTCAGCCTCATGGATGGTCCCGTCCGGATTGGTCGGAAAACGCATGGTGCCGAAACCCAGCAGTGAACAGGAATATCCTGCCATTTCGCGTTTGGTCTGCATAGGGGAATCTCCTTTCAGTTTTCAATCAGAAAGTCCGCATTCTCAGCAATCCGGAACGCGGAAAAATAGGCCTCTTCCAGCGGAATCCATTCTTCGGCAAACCGCTTTGCCAGTCGGGGTTGTCGCGCGGTGATCCTTCGCATCTGCTCGTCCGGCGATACCGTAACAAATACCGACAGATCCCCGAACGGCAGAATAGCGGGGTGCAGAGCATAACTGCCCTCTACGATCAGAAAGCGGCACGGCGGCACCACGACGGTGCGGGTCATCCGTCCGGCATGGCAATCATAAACGCCGTATCGGATCTGCTCGCCCGCGGCAAACGGTGCTGCCACCTCACGGTTGAACCGCTCATAATGTGTATTCCATCCGGGCTGTGCTTTGCGTTCCGGCGTCCGTTCCGGCATCGGCAGGAAGAAATCGTCCATGGCGATCACCTGCGCCTCAGGCAGAAGGACTGCCAGCCGCCCGGCAAGCGTTGTTTTCCCGCTGCCGCAGCGGCCGTCTATCCGGATCGCGAAGCAGGTTGCCTTACCCGCCCGCCCGAGTGCGGTCGCCGCCAGCCGGGCGGCTGCATCAACGGAGCCGGTCATTTCAGTTCTTTGAAAAATTCGATCTGTTCGCCGTCCGGCCCTTTGACAAAGGCGATATGAAGAGTCATGGCATAGGGGCGCGAATCGGGATGCGCGATCTTGGGCGGTGTCAGGGATTCAGCGCCGGCCGCAAGCGCGCAGGCATATGCCGCCTCCACATCATCCACCTGCACGGCAAAATGCAGCCATTTCCCGCTCTCGGAGTACGAATCATCCCCGCGGGCAAACAATTCGATCCGGCCACCGTCACCCAGGTCCAGCATGCATACCGCATCGGCGCCGCTTCCCCAGCTGACCAGCTCTTTCAGTCCCAGCGCACGGTAAAATGCTTTCGATTTCTCATAGTCCTTCGCCATCAGGGCAATGTGGTGGAATTTCATTCCGCGGATGATTTCGTTTGCCATATCATGTTCCTCGCTTTCCTATTCCGGATGGTTTGAGAAGCATCCGGATTCCGGACGCCCCGGGAAAAGAAAACACCGGTCAAGCCGGTGTTTTCAGATCGGGATGCTTACTTCTCTTCTTCGCAGCCGTCGCAGCCGTCACACTCACCGTCGCAGTCGCAGACGCAACTGAATTTCTCGCCGCAGGCGGGACAGGTAATGTCCTCGGGATCCAGGCTGTCATCAAAACAGACCACTTCGCCGCAGGACGGACAGGTTGCTTCATAGAACGAAGCCTCCTCATCGTCCTGATCGTCGTCATCCTCTTCATCGTCGTCTTCGTCGTCCGATTCATCCTCGCCGTAAAGGTCTTCCTCTACCGTGCCGAGGTCGTCATCCAGCTCTTCGACATATTCGCGCAGGTCCTTGCACTCGTTTTCCAGGTCGTCGATCTCGGATGTCATGTCCGACAAAAGATTCAGCATCTCTCCGAGCAGCTTCCCCTGATCGGTATCGGTATCGATTTTCATGCCTTCGAACAGGCCCTTCAGGTATGCAGCGCGTTCGTTCAGTGTCATGACTTTATCCTCCTTATCGTGCGTTATCGTGCGTTCAGAACAGGATCAGGCGCGCTCCAGATACGAACCGCCCTCGCGGGTATCGATACGGATCATGTCGCCTTCATTGATGAAAATCGGAACCTTGATCACCGCGCCGGTTTCAAGCGTTGCCGCCTTCTGGACATTGGTCGCTGTGTTGCCCTTCACGCCGGGCTCGCACTCCACCACTTTCAGTTCAACAAAAACCGGAGGCTCCACCGAAAAGACATTGCCGTTCCAGGAAAGGATCTTGCACATGGTCTCTTCCTTGACAAACTTGAAATTGTCGCCCAGTTTCGACTTGGGCAGCGGGACCTGGTCATATGTCTCCATGTCCATAAAATAGTAGAGATCGCCGTCGTTGTAAACATACTGCATCTCTTTCCGCTCGATATACGCCTGCTCAAACTTCGCGGTGGGGTTGAAAGAGGTTTCGGTCACGGCACCGGTAATGACATTCTTCATCTTGGTTCTGACGAAGGCCGCGCCCTTGCCGGGCTTGACATGCTGGAACTCAATGACCTGCATCAGGGATCCTTCGTAATCAAAGGTCGCGCCGTTTCTGAAATCTCCTGCTGTAATGGTTGCCATTTTTCATCTTCTCAGCGGAACTCAGTATTGTCGAAAGAGTTTCACCGTTCAATCCGCTGCTTGAACGCTCTCTCAATTGGTTACCCATCAGTGTTCACTCTATTTTACACCAAATCACATGATTTTGCAAGAGGCAATTCGGCTTTTTTTCATTTTTTTACCGCTGTATCCTGCATCAGACAATCTCAATGAGGTCTTTCGGCGATTGGGTAAAATTGCTGTACCCTTCATCGGTGACCGCGACCATATCCTCAATACGGCAGCCGTATTGCCCCATCAGGTAAATGCCGGGCTCGACGGTAACCACATTTCCTGTCTTCAGCAGCACATGAGCGGCTGAGGGCGAGAGGCGCGGGTTCTCATGGATGAACAGCCCGACCCCGTGTCCCAGACCGTGCCCGAAGGTATCGCGGTACGGACTGCTCTGAATCAGATTCCGCGCCGCCGCGTCCACATCGGCGCACAGAGCCCCCGCCCGGATGCGTGCCAATCCCTCCTGCTGCGCGCGCAGAACCGTATTGTACAGGTCTTTCATTTCAGATGTGGCAAGACCGATGCTGACCGTACGCGTCATATCGGAGCAGTAGCCGTTATACAGCGCGCCGAAATCCATGGTCAGGAATCCGCGCTCCAGCGGAATATTGCGCGGCTTGCCGTGCGGCAGGGCCGATGCCGTCCCGGACACCGCAATGGTCTCAAAAGAAGATCCCTGAGCCCCCAACCGCCGCATGGTGAAGTCCAACTCACACGCCACTTCGGTTTCGGTCATATCGGGGCGCAGACGACGGAGCAGCTCGGCATAGGCGCGGTCGGCAATATTCTGTGCCTGCGCAATAGCTTCCAGTTCTTCAGGGCTTTTGACTTCCCGCATCCGCTCAAGCATCCCGCCCGACGGAACAAAATGAATCCCGTCATAGAGGGTCAGCCATTTCTGGTAGGTTGCCCATGAAACCGATTTCTCTTCAAACGCGACCGTGCTGACCTGATCCCTGCCGAACCATTCGGTCACAAAAGCAACACGGCTCTGGGGTACAACCACCTCGAAAGCCGGATCGGCCTTGGCCTGCGCTTCCTCAAGATAGCGGAAGTCTGTAATCAGAAATGCGTGCTCCTGCGTGATCAACAGCACTCCGTCGGTAAACGGATATCCGGTCAGATAGCGCTGATTGAGTTCTCCGCTCACCAGCATTGCTTCCGCGCCCAGTTGGCGTATACCCGCACGCAATTCTTCAATTCTCGACATAACAACCTCCTGCCTTGAAATAAGGCTTATAAAAAGCTTTCGTAATATTGTTGCATCAGAGCTGCGTCCTC
>CASFDI010000077.1 GCA_949293405.1 uncultured bacterium
CCATCATTAAAAGGTATGAGGATTGAACTGATGGATAAACTGATCGCATTTTTCAACGATATATGTTCCAACTAAAAAACTGCGAGAGTTCGAATTCATACGCAAAACTGCCGAAAATATCTTTTTTGTAGCCTATAGACAGTTCACAGGAAGAAATCAATTGCTCTTCAGCAATTGATTTCTTTTTTATGTTCGAAAGATCCCCGGATGCGTTAAGGCGGCCGCTGAATGTCTGTGATGCTGTAATGAAACAGGCAGCTGTAAGGATCAAACACGGCCTGCCATAACCGTCAGCCCTGGCCAGTTTTACCACAACAGCCGCCCAGGCAGTAAGCAAGCGGAAAGCACAGCAAATGCGTATATGGGATGAAGCAAGATATTCCGAACCGAAAACCACGAAAAAATATTCTCATTCTTCCCAACCTTTTCGCCCTGAAATGCGTCTATAAGTCAGATGCATCAGAACACAGGCAAATTTGCCGATCCGATCGCCCTTTTCAATCCATCCATGTGAAGGAGATAACATGCCGTACCGCAACCTGAAAAACTTAAGCGATGAAGTCCTTGTAATGCTGACTCTGGCAGGAGAGCAGAGCGCGTATGAAGTACTTGTCAATCGTTATCAGAAGGCAGTGATTGCTTCCGCTTTTTCGGTAACACATCATTCTTTTCTTGCAGAAGACAGTGCACAGGATGCTTTTGTAACTGCATGGATGAAACTGGATACGCTGAAAGAACCCGGAAAGTTTGCAGCATGGGTGTGCCGTATTGCTAAAAATTGCGGCATGAATATGCTCAGACAGTACCATAGTTTTTTGCCTCTTGATACGGTGGAAAACTATGATGTTACGGCTCAGGATTCTCCTGCGCTGCAATATGAGAAGCATGAAGAAAAAGAAGAACTTGCCGAATCTATAGCAAGACTTCCCGAAAAAGTAAAAACCATTATCCATCTGTACTATTTTCAAGGCCTGTCCGTGGTGGAAATCGCGGATCGGTTACGGATATCTCAGGGTACGGTGAAATCTCAACTTCATGACGGGCGCAAAAAAATCAGAAAGGAACTTTGTGCTATGAATGAGAAGTGGAACGACACCTTGGTTGAGAAAGTAATGAAAAAGGTGGCAGAACTGAAACTCTGGCAATTCAGAAACAGCAAAGACGGCTTCGAAACGGTCTACACGGATGTTCTCAGAGAAGTGGAAGAATTACCCGAATCCAACAAGAAAAACCACGCGCTGGCAGATGTGCTCATACGGGGCTGGTGGTGGCTGCCGGGAGATAAAAACGATGCCCTCTTTGCAAGGATCAAAGAGGCGGCTGTGCGCGGTCATAATGAAGAAGTTATGGAATTCATCACCACTCGTGAAAGGCAGAGCATTCCCCATCATGACAGGCAGAGCATCATTGAATTTATCCGGGACAAACAGATCCCGTATCTTGAAAAAAACCAATTTTCAAAGGCGCTTGCAAAAGAGTGGTTCTGGCTTGGATACTATTATTTCAGAGACAACCAATTCAATGAAGGGGTCGGGGCCACGGAAAAAGCAAAAAAGCTGTTGCTTCCCTCCGATCTCTATTATGCCCTCTGCGAAAATGCAGTTTGGGAAGAAGAAAAAATGGCGGGCGAATTCAAGGGAAAGAATCCTAAACACTATCTGATCGGATACCGCGCCGAAGAACTCCGGTACTCAAACGCCGCGTTGCGTTACTGGAAAGAAGATGGGGTGGGAGAAGGATATCTGAATTCGGTCCATCCCAATATGCACCGCATTTTCCGTATTGCTTCTCTTTGCGACGGTTTTTTCTATCATCAGGACCTTGCTGTCGGCGCATGTATGACCGGCTCTGACGGAACAACGCTTCTGTTTGCAAGTGATCGCGAAAAAGTGATGACGCCTGCGGGGGTATTTGAGGGCTGTCAGCTCTGGATCACAAAAAACAGAGAGCCATGCGGCCTCTCTTCTGTATACAAAGTTTTTTATAAAGAAGGGATCGGGATTGTAAAATATATCGTTGTCAACAGCGGTATAACCGATACGCGCCTGCTTTCGAAGTATCATATCGCCGGCGGAACAGGGCTGTTGCCCATGCAAAAAGATAACAGTTGGGAATATGTGGCTGAATATGACCCGAAGTATATGCATTCTGAACTTTCCTGCCGTGTCATACATGCGGATGACCGATCCGTCATCATTGCATCTGCCGACCTCATGGAACGCTTCGGATATGATGAAAATTCCTGGTCGGATATGATCGGGCAGATCCGGAATGAATACTGGACAGAAAAAGATAACGGGGAAATGATCTGCGATGTATCGCATGCAATCGAACGCGCCGAGGCTCTTGCCGGAACGCGCATGGAAAAAGCGCACACCAAAGCTGCGGCATCGGTTGCAAGAAGAATCCTGTCTACCGATCCCGGCTTTAATCCCGCATACGATGCCAAAGGCTATTGGAATTTCTTTGTATACTTTACAGTTCAAAAGGAACGCGGGCGCGTAAGTATATCCCGCAATCCCCGCTGGTCGTTTGAATGGAAAGACTGGTGTAACGGTTGCGAACAGCTTCTCTGCAATCATATATACGGAATCCTTCAGGATGCAGGTCAGTGCTTGTGGTCGGATGAATGGAAAATCGGGGCCGATTCCATTATGGAATACATGCTCTATGATGAATATCCCCTGAAAGTAAAGATTTCCTGCACGGATGGCGGCAGCATTACAACGAAAGCGGGCACTTTTGACAACTGCCTTAAAATTTCGTTTGATATTTCCGGCATGGACGATGGCCACGATTATCGCGGGGGAAACAAGGTCTATTTTTTTGCCCCGGGTATCGGCATTGTCAGGGCGGTCAATGAACTTGAAAACCTGAAGACCGCAATATATGAGCTGGTCTCTTACATAGGTACTGGGAACGGCTATATGCCGATTGCGGACGGACTTGTCAGAAAATACGAGGCTGTAGGTCTTACAGACGGTTTTTATGCATCTTCCGAGTATACCTATGTGGCAGACGAAAGCGGCGACATCGTCATATTCGCCGACAAATGCGGTATCAGAAATAAACTTGCTCCCGTCACCCAGTACAGTGCAATTCAGGATGAGATCACAGAAGGAGAGCTTTGGGCAGCAAAGAAATATAACGAAAGCAGGCTTCGCCATGATGTAAACAATTTCAGGCTGCTGATTCATTTTCTCGGAAGAGACAGCAGAACCTGGGCAGCACCTGAAAAAGCGGCGGCCTGGTACAAGGAAAGAATCAGAATGGTGGAGCACCTGGCAAACGGAAAAGCAATCCCCAGTGCCTGGCTTGGCTTCTACTGGTGGCAGCATGTTCTTACCGCATGCGCACTATTCGGGTGCGGTGCATCAACAAAAGACGAAGGATATGCTTACCTTGAAAAATCATTCAGGTTGTATCCTGCATGGGAAAGCATTCCGGACGGAGAACTGCTTGATGTCGGAGATGAAATGATTTACGGCGGCATTAAACTTGTGAAGGGGAAAAGAATTATCGAATTGCCGGACAGCACAAGAGAAGGCATTGATTATGGCCACATGTTTAACCCGAAAGCGGAACACCTGTACTACGGTATGACAGCAAAGCACGGTTGGGAATGGTTCAACCCGGTTCGCGAGGAAGAACGGTTCCGGGACAATATCCGGCGTGCAAAAGCCTTGATGGGAAGCGGAGAACAGAAAAACCCCTCCCTTTAATTAATCCCGTTCAGGTCTTACTGTTTTTCCTGTATTTTCACTGCAGACCTTTCTCTCCTGCCCCGGCGGAGTTTCTGCGATTTCAGGACTTCCCTCTTTTCTGCTTTGCTGTGCAAACTCTGAGATGAAACGCTCCGCGACCTGCGGACAGCCTTCTCTGCCCCACGAAGGCGTGCATTCATCCCGTTTGCCGCAAAAAGGAGCCGTCCCCAATGCACTTTTCGTGCATTGGGGACGGCTCCTTTGAATTGGAAGTTCCCCCCAACCTTCTGATGCCGAAAAACAGTCTGTCTGAAACATTTGACAGAGTATTGAAGGAATCCGCTCGGTCATTCGATTATTAAATAGTTATTTTTACTATGTTTTATTGACATTTTCAGAAATAAAATATATAATTGTACCATAGCATTTCCATATAGCAGGAGGTATTGACTGTGACCACTCCAGATGTCAGGCAGCCCGGCAATACCAGTTTCGGCTACAGTAACGCTCGCAAATGGTTACTGGTCATTGGCATGTTGTCCGTTTTTGTCCCGTTTGCCCTCCATGCATTTGACGGGATAAATCCCGTGTTTTCGGCCTGGATCCCGCAGTTGTTGTTCAGCGCCAGTTATGTTTCTTTCGAGGAAACCGGAAATATCCTCCGCGCATGCGGCTTTGGTGCTGTGGGACTTGTTTTGACTGTACCGTATTTCCTCTGCTGGTTCTTCTCAAAAAAGCATGTGGGCTGGATGATCGGCGCACTGGCCCTTTGGGTGATTGATTCCATTCTTTTTACAATTAATTCTGTTGCGTTGATTGCTCTGGGGAATCTCATTATCATTGTCAATCTGTTGCTCCGTGTATGTGCGCTTGCTTCCCTGATTGTGGGTGTCGTATTCAGACTTCGCTCATAAAGGACAATACAGGAAACACCGTATGTCATTGGCAACTGTTTGTTTTTACACGGGGCGGAAGGGTGCGCCTGTCTGTTGGAGTGCCGCTCCTGAAGTTTTTTTCTGCCGTTGACAGTCATTTTTACTATTTTTCATTATTTACTATTTTTCATTGACTTTACCAAAAAAATATGTATAATTATAATTGTATCAATTTAATTTATTCAGGAGGTATCGACCATGAAAAACCCCATCGACCGCACCCCAGGCTATGTCGGATACAAGAATGCGCGCGTATCGTTACTGCTCATTATCATTTTTTCTGTCGTAAACCTGTTTTCCACCGTGTTGGCTGAAACATATTTTCTGTTTTCAGCCTATATTCCGCAGTTGCTGATCAGCGTCGGGTATTACCTGTCTGCGGAGACAGGACTGCAACTGTACACCTTGGTCGGCGGGGTGATGGGATTCATTCTGATTGTTCCGTACTTCATCTGCTGGATCTTCTCGAAAAAACATGTGGGGTGGATGATCGGTGCGCTGGCCTTTTTTGCAGTGGACTCGGTCATTTTCCTGATTGATTTTATCGGTCTGTTGGCAATGGGGGATTACAGCATGCTGATTGATCTGTTTATCCGGGTATGTGCACTTACCTCGCTGATTCTGGGCGTGGTATACGGCTTCCGTGCAAAAAGAGAAAGCATTGTAAGCACGATTGAGATTTCTTCGGTTCCCGGCAGCCAATCCTATGAACAACCGTCATACACCAATTCCCCCTACGGCAATTCCGATACACACAACCCTTCCGTCTGAAGTTTTGCACAATGTGTGCGATCCGGAGAACGGAGGAACGACATAGTGGTTAAATGTCAGACCACGATTCTTACACGGAACCGACGGGCGGCATGAACGAAGGGTATTGACGGCAGTATACCGGCCTGAAAAGGTTCTTGCAGTCTTCGGAAAAAGGACGGACAGTGATTGTTCACTGTCCGTCCTTTTCTGCGCAGTCTGATCCTTGTACCTTATCACAGATCCCGGCAAGCGCACTTGACCGTTAGCCGATGGAGCCCGATTCTTTCCTGCTTTTCCCGCACTCCCACATGCGGAGTCTGTTTGCCGCAAGTCTTGACAGGACCGCCCGGCAGAGGTATAATTATTTTACAGAATAACAATAGTCGGCGCGAACCGGAAAAACGACAGGACGCTGAAAGGATGTATGTTTGATGAGTGCAGAAGACCGGCAGGTCATGCAGGCCCGCATTGCGGAAGCAGAAAAGAAAGAGAATGAAAAAAAGCGCACAGCACGCAAGAAGCGTGCCCGGCAGTTTCTCAAGGATTTCCGTACTTTTATCACAAAAGGCAATGTGATTGATCTTGCCGTGGCGGTAGTCATCGGGCAGGCATTCAACAAAATTGTCAACGGACTGGTCACCTATATCATTACCCCGTGCATCAGCAAACTGACCGGTACGGTTGATTTCACCAAACACTGGTACACCCCTCTTGAGAAACCCGTGTTTGATGAAGCGGGAGAGTTGACTTCCCTGGCGATCCGATGGGGCGCGTGGCTACAGACCATTCTGGATTTCCTGGTGATCGCACTGTCGATTTTCGTCGCGCTGCGCCTTCTCCTGCGCGCTAAACGAAAACTGACCGAAAAAGAAGAAGAACAGAAAAAAGCCGCTGCAGAAAAGAAAGCAGCGGAAGAAAAAGCGCAGGCTGCAGCGGCCGCGGCACAGGCGAAGGTAAAAGCCGAGCAGGAAGCGCTGTTCTACCGTCAGATCGCCGAGCAAACCGAATGCCTGCGAAAAATCTGCGAGCAACTGGAGCATAGCTCGTCAGCACCGCAATAATATGTGAGGAACTGTTATGGGATTCATTTATCAGAGGAAAGCGGCCTATCATGAGACAGACCGCATGGGCATTATTCACCACGCCAATTATATCCACTGGCTCGAGGAAGCGCGTGTGGAATATCTGGCATCTATCGGCATGAACTGGGACGCCATGGAGGGTATGGGCATTCTCAGTCCGGTCATTTCGGTTCAGGTGGACTATAAACAGCCGGTCACCTTCAACCAGACGGTTGAGATCGAAGTATCGGTACTGGCATATAACGGCAACCGCGCCACTTTCGGGTATGAAATCCGCAATGCCGCAGGTCAGCTCTGTTGCCGTGCGCAGACACAGCACTGCTTTGTCAATGCGGCCTTCACCCTGCTCTCGCTCAAGCGGTCTTTCCCCGAACTGCACGAAAAATTCAACGCCCTGATGCCTCCTGACGAGCAGAAATAACTCAGACTGCCGCGTGCTGCGGCAGTCTTCTTCGTTGCTTTATTCTAATCTTCCCTGTACCGGATCAGAAACTGCGGTACTGACGGGGCGTGACACCCGTATAGTTGCGGAACAGCCGGTTGAAATTGGCGGTGTTGTTGAATCCGCTGAACAACGCGACCGCAAGTACCGTATCATCGGTAGTCCGCAACCGCTCCTTAGCGCATTCAATGCGCCGCAGGGTCAGGTATTCCCAGGGCGAAATGCCGTAGCAGGTATGAAACAGCGTGGAAAAATATTCACGCGTCACGCCCGCCTGCGCGGCAATTGCGGCAAGAGTCAGCGGCTCGCTGAAATGCGCGTCCATATACTCAATCGCGCATTCCACCCGACGCAGGCTGTCGGAGGAAACCCGGCAGGCAGATTTTTCCTGTTGCGGAAAAGCCCTCAGAATCTCAAGCAGGACAAGCATCAGGCGCGCACGGACTGCCAGCTCATAATCGCGCTCTGCTTTCGCGAACTCCTCACGGACAGCAAGCAGCCCGGTACGCACCGACTCACAGAGCGGGCTGCAGGCATCCATCCGGTTGTCCGGAACACAGCTGAATGCGGCCGTCAGCCTGCTTGCTGCGGGATCATCCCCTACCCACAGGAAGCGCGGCGAAACATGCAGATTGAGCAGGACCATACCGCCGGGGCCGATATCCGTAATACAGTGCTGACCGTTTGCGGCGAACAGGAACACATCACCCGGCCTTATGGGATGTACCGCGCCGCCGTACGCATAAAGCCCTTCCCCTTCCAGGATCAGGGACAGTTCGGCGAAGGCATGCCGGTGCAACCGGTACCCCGCCTTGCGCGGCTGCGCTGCAGAACGGAACATCCTGCATATGGCGGCACCGCTGCGGTTGGATATGCTTCCGATCTCTTCGGTCATGGACATCTTTCCCCTTTATCTTAATATTGTTTGCAAAAAGTGCAACATTGTTGTAGCGCGGATCCCCGATAGTATGGTACCATAAATCAAGCGGCGCGTCAACCCGTCCGGGCGCCGCAGTACGGTATTGGAGAGAGCATATGAACGATTTGTCTTTTTGCGGCACGGCAAGCCGCATGTCTTCCCCCTCTTCCCTGCGCATCACCGACCTGCGTGTGGCGCACATTGACGGGGTCCCCAAACACTGTATTCTGCTGCGCATTGATACCAGTGAAGGCATCAGCGGATACGGGGAGCTGCGGGACGCCTCCAGCGCAACCTATGCGCTGATGTGCAAGAGCCGTCTGGTGGGCGAAAATCCGCTGCATGTGGAAAAACTGTTCCGCCGCATCCGCCAGTTCGGCGGACACAGCCGGCAGGGCGGCGGAGTATCGGGTATTGAAATCGCGCTGTGGGACATTGTCGGCAAGGTCTGGGGTGTGCCGCTCTGGCAACTGTTGGGCGGCAGGTACCGGGACCGTGTGCGTGTCTACTGCGACACCGATGTGGAAGGACGGCATACCGGCACCGAAATGGGCCGGGCTTTGCGCCGCCGCATGGAAGAAGGATTCACCTTTCTCAAAATGGATCTGGGAATTGAGTTGCTGCTGGATGAACCCGGATGCCTGTGTGCGCCTGCCGGAATGCTGGAGGAAATGCGCACCTGTTCCCCGAAAGCGCTCTCCCATCAGCGCGGCTCGGTGGATCGCGCAACCATGCGCGGGAAAAATTACGAGGTATTCACCATTCCGCATCATACAACCGGAATTTCCATCACCAGGCGCGGGCTGGATGTGCTGGAAGATTATGTCCGGCAGGTGCGTGAGGAGATCGGCTACGGGATTCCTCTTGCCATCGATCACATCGGCCATATTCCGCAGGGAGACATTGTCCGTCTGGCACAGCGCCTGGAGGAATACAACATTGCCTGGCTGGAAGATCCCACCCCCTGGCAGCTCACCGATCGGCTGAAATACATTCAGTCCCATACCACCGTCCCGGTCTGCACGGGTGAAGACATTTTTCTTGCGGAAAACTTTGCCCCTCTGCTGCACGAGGGCGCCATTTCGGTGGCGCACCCCGACCTGCTCACCGTGGGCGGATGCATGGAACTGAAAAAACTGAGCGCCCTGTGTGAGGAAAGCGGCACTGCCATGGCGCTGCATATGGCAGGCAGTCCGGTTGGTTTTCTTGCCGCAGTCCATACGGCGGCGGCACTGCCGCACATGCTTGCACTGGAATATCATTCGGCCGACTGCCCGCTGTGGGCGCAGCTGGTCAAGGGTCTGCCCGATCCGCTGATCCGCGACGGCTTCGTTGCGGTTCCGGATGCCCCCGGTCTCGGCATCGAGGCGCTGAACGAACCTGTGCTGCGTGCGCACCTGCATCCCGACTTCCCTGAACTGTTCGGGGACACTTCCGCATGGAACAACGACTGGTCCAACGACCGCACTTGGAGCTGAGGAGGAAGAAATGAATACAACCAGAAGAGAAGCCGCTCTGCGCCCGTTCCGGGAAGCGGAAACCTATATGCATGACCGCATTGAAAGCGGTATTGAAGCCAACCGGAAAGGAACCTCCAACCTGCAGCTGACCGACCGGGAAGGCAAACCGCTCTCAGGTGTCCGGGTACGCGTCCGGCAGACCGGGCATGCCTTTTTGCACGGCGCCAACCTGTTCATGCTGGACGAGATGGAAACGCCGGAAAAGAACGAAAACTACAAGAATCTGTTCCGCTCCTGCTTTAATCTGGCGACCCTGCCCTTTTACTGGAACACGCTGGAACCGGAAGAGGGGCACCCCCGATATGACGCGGATTCGCCCCGGATTTACCGTCGGCCCGCTCCCGACCTGTGCCTTTCGTTCTGTGAGGAGAACGGAATTACCCCCAAGATGCACTGTCTCAACTACGAAGCATTCACCCCCGGATGGGTATTGCAGAAATACAACACACCGCAGGGAGTGATGCGCCAGTTGGAGAAGCGGTTTGCCTCGCTTGCCACACGCTATCGCGACCGCATTCCCGACTGGGAAGTGACCAATGAAACACTGGGATGGGAGACGCTCAACCGACACCGTCCTTTCGCGGGCAGCGTTTTCTACGATCATCCCGATGCGGTGGAGTGGAGTTTCCGCACGGCGGAAAAATATTTTCCCTATAACCGGCTGATCATCAACGACGACACCGATGCCTGCTGGATGCGGTTCCGCTACAACCGGTCGGCCTACTTTATGCAGATTGAACGCGCTCTGCAAAGAGGAGCGCGGATCGATGCGATCGGCATGCAGTTTCACTTTTTCTTCCGGCGGGAAGAAGAAGAGAGAATCGCCGCCTATCTCTACGATCCCAAGCGGATCTATGCCGTGCTGGATCAGTATGCCACATTCGGCAGACCTGTTCAGATCACCGAGATCACCCTGCCCTGCTATTCCCCCGCAGAAGAGGACGAAGCGATACAGGAAGAGCTGCTGCGCAACCTGTACAGCATGTGGTTCTCTCACCCTGCCGTAGAAGCCGCTATTTACTGGAACACCACTGACGGATATGCCTATCAGGCGGAACCGGGCGATATGACTGCGGGAGAAAACTATTATTACGGTGGGCTGGTCCGTTTTGACGGAACACCCAAGCCCGCATACCGCACACTGAAGAATCTGTTCACCAATGTCTGGAACACCCGGTTGGAAACCGAAACGGACCGGGACGGCATGCTGCAGTTCCGCGGATATTACGGTACATACGACCTGGAAATTGTCCGGGACGGCAGCACACAGCATCTCTGCTATACCCTGCCGAAATCCTACCCTTACCTGCAGGTTCTGCGTACGGACCTGCCAGCGGACAGCCACTGATCCGGCACAGCCGGAAGAAAGGGAACTGCCATGAAAACATCCTCCGACCTCTATATCGCCTCCTGTGTGGAAAGGGGCGGAATCGTGCGTTACCGTCTGGATGCCGACGGTACGCTCACCTGCTTTGACCGACTTGCCCTGCCCTATCCGTCCTATATGCAGATTGAAGGGAACCGCATGGATATTGTCCTGCACCGCACCGAGCAAGGTCCGGAAGGAGCTGCCCTTCAGGCGACTATCCTCCCGGATGGTTCTCTGATGCAGAGCGGCGCCCGTATCAGTACCCGCGGCACCTCCTCCTGTCACATCGCACAGGCAGACGGTCAGGTTTACTGTGCCAATTATTCCTCAGGCAGCGTCATCCGCCTGCCTGACCGTCTGGTTACCCACAGCGGGCACGGCCCCAACCCCGACCGTCAGGCAAGCGCGCACTGTCACTGTACCCTGTTTTCCCCCGACCGCAAGTACCTTCTGGTGTGCGATCTGGGGCTTGACACTGTATTCGTGTATGACCGTGATCTCAGAGAGGTCTCCCGGGCGTCCGTGCTGCCCGGAGAGGGATGCCGGCACGCCGTCTTTTCATCTGACGGCAGATACCTGTATGTCGAAAATGAGCTGTCAGGATCGGTCAGCGTGTTTTCCTGGGAACCGGGGCGCCTTTCCTTTATCCGGTCAGTCCCCACCCTGCCGGCCGGTTTTGATAAACCGAACAAAGGCTCCGCAATCAAACTCAGCCGGGACGGCAGATTTCTTTATGTAACCAACCGCGGCGAGAATACCATTGTAAAACTGGCAGTTTCAGGCGATTCGGTATCGGTTCTGGAGAAAACCCCCACTTACGGAGACGAACCGCGTGACTTTTCCCTGCTGCTTGATGAACAATACGCCATCGTTACCAACCAGTTCAGCGACTGCTTCGTACTGTATCGGGTGACTCCTGCCGGACTTGAAAAACTCCGCTCGGTCCCTCTCCCTGCCCCGCTGTGCGTCGTGGAAGCATAAGACCGGCATTGCCGGCCCCGGAAATATTCATCTATACCTTCTGTAACAGGTTCCCCCGGCCGGTATATACCGGCCGGGGGAACCTGCACATAGAACACACAACACCGCGCCTGCGGCAATCTGTCAGCTTCTGATCACCGGCAACAGAAATTTCATGGTCTTCCCAGGAGCCCACTCATGCTCGTTGTCAAGATGAAATCCCACACGAAAATTAAACTTATATCCGATTTCTTCCACCATTTTGTACACATTATGCTGATGCAGATCCGCCGGAGACTGCTGTTCACCCACACGAAAAACGGCCCACTCCGATTTCGGAGCATGAAGAGTATAAATTCTACTGTTTCCGGCAAGAGCCCCGGTCTGCTCTTCGTGACAGATTACTCCCACCGTACAGCGGCAATCTGCATCCGCATGTCCTTCATTACCTGAAAGGCATACCCACACCTGCGGTTCGCTCAGGGAAAACTGCATTAATTCCAGAAGAGAACCGCCTTTATGCAGTGTGTCCATAAACAAACGGATTGATTTGCCGTCCAGTTTTACAAATTCCGTATATCCGGCAAAGACAAAGGCGTCCCTGCTTTCTACCTGTATTTCATATCCGTGCACCGTATATTTCATGACTCTTCTCCTTAATATTTACTGGTCGTTCCATACATTCCGGAACCAAGCTGC
This sequence comes from uncultured bacterium, assembly GCA_949293405.1. Taxonomy (GTDB): domain Bacteria; phylum Bacillota; class Clostridia; order Oscillospirales; family CAG-272; genus UBA1740. The sequence continues at coordinate 12,384 of CASFDI010000077.1, forward strand.
CGATGGCAGGCAAGTTATGACGTGAAAACAGTGTCTGCGAACTCTTACAGATCGGACAGATCATAGGGAGTGCGCTGATAAACCGAATAATTGAGCCAGTTCATATACAGCAGATTGGCATGCGCACGCCAGATATTACGCGGAGTGTTGTGCGGATTGTCGCTCGGGAAATAGTTGCGCGGTACCTCAATCGGGAGCCCCTTTGCCACATCGCGGAAATACTCCTTGGCAAGCGTATCGTAATCGTATTCCGCATGCCCGGTCACAAAAATGCGCCTCAGATCGTGTGTTGCCGCCAGATACAGGCCTGCCTCATCCGACACCGCCAGCACATCCAGTTCCGGGCAGGCGCGCACCTGTTCGGTATCCACTTCGGTATGACGGGAGTGGGGTGCCATAAACTCCTCATCGAAGCCGCGCAGCAACGGATGGCGCAGATCCGTGCACCGGTGACGGAACACGCCGAACACCTTCTCACTCTTCATCTTTTTCTCAATGCCGTAATGATAAAAAAGCCCTGCCTGGGCCGCCCAGCAGATATACATGGTAGAATACACATTGGCAGAAGCCCAGTCCATGATGGTGCACAACTCTTTCCAGTAGTCCACCTCTTCGAAATCCATGCATTCCACGGGTGCTCCCGTAATGATCAGTCCGTCAAACCGCCGGTCTTTCACATCCTCATAATTCTGATAAAAGGCCTGCATATGCTCTGCAGAAGTGTTTGCGGACCGATGGCTGCTGGTCATCAGCAGGGTCAGTTCCACCTGCAGAGGGGTATTGGACAGCAGACGGATCAACTGCGTCTCTGTCGTGATCTTGGTGGGCATCAGATTGAGAATGGCAATCTTAAGCGGGCGGATATCCTGGGTCAGCGCCCGGTCTTCGTCCATGACAAATATGTATTCATTTTCCAGCGTCTCGCGCGCAGGAAGCTGGGAGGGGATGCGAATCGGCATAGTTTTTCATTCCTTCTTCCGTCAAGGCAATACCCGCCGGGATCCAATGCGGGTGAAATACAGTCCGGGGCCGCCCCGGGCAGGGGCGGCCCCGGTTCAATGGGTTTCAACTTCAGAATGTATAATCCGTGTCGGACAGCGTGATCATTCCGGTCTTCGTCTTGAGAATGCAGCCCTCTGCGGTGTGATAGACTGCTTCCACCGGACACGCGGTATTCTGCGTCGGGAACAGAACCGTCACATGCGTCACATGCTGCCCCCTGACACGGTAAACAGCGGTCGGCGTAGGCTGATGTTCATGTTCCTCCGGTTTATGAATCGGATGCCAGCCCAGCATGTAAGGCGACTTCTGGGCCACTGCAACACGCACATCTCCTTCCCCGATCAGATGCAGAGCGACGCCGTCTCCGTAATCACCGCGCACCGTATGCGCCGCATGCATCGCAGGAACCGCTTCCAGGTGCCAGAGCATTTCGTAAGTATGATCCTCGCCGTCCTGACTGTCAAAATGATCGGTAATCACATAGAACGGCAGATCAATGTCCGCGACGCCCTTTTTAAGCCAGAGCACGCGGCGGGTGTGCTGCACCTTGAGAAGATCCGGACCATAGCCTTCATCATAAGTGCCCTCCGCCACCGCATAATGCTCTGCTTCACAGTAGCGCATGCCGGAAGGCTCGGTGATCATTTCAGGCTCCCAATGATAAGTAGCACGCCGGTTCTGCCCCATGCCGTCCACCAGAGCGGTGTTGTGCGAATAGGAGGACAGAATATATTTGCGCATATCCGAAGTATCGTAAGCATAACTGCCGAAATCGTCCAGCAGACGCTTGCCGTATGCATGCAGAACCACTTCCAGTTTGTCTTCATGCTGGTGCGCGCGTCCGAAAGGCGCCGCTTCAAAGAACAGATACTGATCTGCAGGCGTCCATCCGCTGCGGAATACTGCCATGCCGCTGTACGGCATGAAAGTAGAGGTGTAGCGCGGCGCGTGCCCTTCCCTGCCGTCGGAAAGATAGTATGCATATTCGGGATCGTCATAGAAAAATGCGCGCGCCGATTCGAGTGCCCCCTTGACGGCACACTTTCCGCCGTCGTTGAGTGCGGGAGTGCGTCCGTCCGGATCCGCAAGCTGAATATACATGCGATACATGCGCTTGACACCGTCGAGCAGTTTCTGGGGCAGTTCAATTCCCATGGTTCTGCACAACTGCATCACCTTAATATAATTGTTGATCACAACGCCGTGATAGCCGGTAGTCAACTCAAACTGGAAGTTGTCAGGATAAACCTGCCGGTCCACTTCATCGGTCAGCCGGTCCAGCGCATAGGTCAGCCAGGGCTGCGCATCACGGAAAAAGCGGAACAGGATTCCGAAATGGGCCAGTCCGTTCATCTCCATGATCAGCCAGTTGTGAGAGGTGTTGAAGTTGCGCACGCGCCAGGCGTTCTCCCAGAGCGACTTGAAGAACAGTGTAATGAAAGAATCGGACAGTGAAGGCGATTGGCAGAACGAAAGAATCGCATAGGGCCAGTTATTGGCGATCCGGATTCCGATCTCAATGGTACGCCAGCACTTAGTGGCAAATCCGGACGCATTTTCAGGTACCTCGGTCTGCTCCGCCCAGCTTTTGAACAGTTCGCAGAACGCACGGGCATACCGCTCGTCTCCCGTCTCCCGGTAACACAGAGCAAGCAGACGCCATTCGTGATGACGGCTCAACTGCCAGGTCCACTCCTGGTACCCGTTGTAGGTAGGGTTATATTCCCAGTCCACCCGTTCGCCGAACGCATACGGGAATCCGCAGGAAATCAATTCATGGCGCATGATCCGCTCAGCCGCAGCATACTGATCCTCGTCGGGCAGTGTCCAGGAATTCTCCTTGTATCCTCCGCTGTTGGCGGCAAAGTACTGTTCTGCCGGAAACGGTACCGTGCGGATAAAATCGGCGAACTGCTTCTCTGCGGCGGCGCTGCCGGATTCTCTGTAAAGGTTGTCAATTCCGGAAAGCCCCGGAACGCTGGTGTCCAGAAGTTCGCAGAAAAATTTTTCGTCACTCAGGCGTACAGACATGTCTTCCTCCCCGGCCGGAACGGCGCGCGTCCGGTCCTGCGTTTTGATTTTGGAACGCCTATATTTTATCATATTTACACCGGGAAAGCAAGTGCTTTCCGGATTTTCGGACTGTGCAGACGGCATTTGCAACCGATTTAACATATTTTTTTGTTGACAGACCCGCTGCCCGGTGCTATAATCCAGACAGAAATTGAAAAACTGAAAGAGAGGTGGATGGTATGGACGCGGCCGGTAGTTGTTGTATGAACAGCCATTTCACGGATGTTGCAAAACATGAATTTGCACCCTGCGCAAACTGCGCCATTTTGAAATTGAGAACCGACGCGTCACATATCTGACAGCGCCGGAGGGCGCTTTTGTTTTGCTGTCCGTGCATTTCCCAGCCAAAGGAACAAAGGAGGATTGCACCATGGAACAGCATGTACTCAACAGAACCCAAATGGAGGAGCTTTTTGACACCAGACAGTTTGCGCAGTTGCGGCAGATGCTCGGACAGGCAGAGCCGGCTGACATTGCCGACCTGTTTGACCGCCTGCCGAAAGGGCGGTATGCGGCGCTCTTCCGCCTGATTCCGAAAGACAATGCAGCGGCAGCCTTTTCCGAGATGTCGCCGGATCTGCAGGAACACCTGATTGCATCGTTCAGCGATGCCGAACTGCGGGGTGTCCTGGAAGAAATGTACCTGGACGACACGGTGGACCTGATTGAAGAAATGCCCGCCAATGTGGTGATGCGTATTCTGCGCAATGCCGGCAAAGACCGCGAAATCATCAATGAACTGCTACGCTATCCCAAGGACAGCGCGGGCGGCATGATGACGCCCGAATATGTGCGGCTCCGGCAAAGCATGACGGTACAGCAGGCCTTTGACGCCATCCGCAAGGAGGCCTTGGACAAAGAAACGGTCTACACCTGCTATGTCACGGATGACAACCGTATGCTGGAGGGGGTCGTAGATGTGAAAACCCTGCTGCTTGCAGATCCGCAGACAGAGATCCGCACCGTCATGGACACCGATGTGGTCTATCTGCATACGCTTGACGACCGCGAAGAAGCATCTCAGTTGTTTGAAAAGTACAGTTTTCTCGCCCTGCCCGTAGTGGACAACGAGCAGCGTCTGCTGGGCATCGTCACCTTTGACGATGCGATGGAAGTGCTGCAGCAGGAAGCGGAAGAGGACTTCGCGAAAATGGCGGCCATCACCCCCACCGAAGAGCCCTACCTGAAAACCTCGGTTTTCACCATCTGGAAGGCACGGATTCCCTGGCTGCTGATTCTGATGATCTCTGCCACATTTACCAGCGCCATCATCACCTCCTTTGAGGACGCGCTGAAGATTTTCCCTCCGCTGATCGGCTTTATCCCGATGCTGATGGACGCTGGCGGAAACTCGGGCAGCCAGTCCTCGGTTACGGTAATCCGGGGCATCTCACTCGGCGAAATTTCCTGGCGGGATCTGCCGCGCATCCTCTGGAAAGAACTGCGTGTCGCGATCCTCTGCGGGATCGCCCTCTCGGTGCTGACCTTCGGTAAAATTCTGCTGGTTGACCGGCTTCTGCTGGGCGGCAGTGATATCACCCTGATGATTGATCTGGTCATCTGCCTGACGCTGTGCCTGACTGTCATGAGTGCCAAGATCATCGGGTGTCTGCTGCCCCTTCTGGCCAAAAAAATCGGCTTTGACCCGGCCGTAATGGCCAGTCCCTTCATCACGACCCTGGCAGATGCCATTTCCCTGCTACTGTATTTCGCTCTGGCAGGCCTGCTGCTGGGCATCTGAAAACAGATACAAAAAGTCCGCGCACCCTGATGAGTGCGCGGACTTTGTCTCTTCCGTGCAGGTTCACACCAACCCTGTCGTGCGCAGGACGAACACGCAGACTACCATGGAAAGAAGCGATGCAATGGAGGTAAAAGACACGCCGAATGCAGAAATATTGGCTGAAACCCCCATCTTTTTCGCCATTACAAAGCAGTTGACAGCACTGGGGGCCGCACTCATGATGGTCAGAACCATCAGCTCATTGCCGCGAAAACCGAGCAGGACTGCCACCCCAACCACAAACAGCGGCGCCACCACATTGCGCAACAGCACACTGTAGAAGATGTAGAACCGGTCCTCGTTGAATCCCTTGAGCGTGATGTTGGCACCGATGATCAGAAGCCCCATGGAAGAGGCGATGCTGCCCAGGGTAGACAGAATCTTCTCTGGGGCCTGCCCTTCGGTCAGGGGAACTTTGAACAGAGAAAGCAAGAGCCCGATCACCACCCCGATGATCAGAGGATTGCGGATGACATTGAGGAAAACCGGCAACAGCCGCCGTTCTTTGCCGCCGTAATAGGACAGTACCAACACGGCAAAGACATTGTACAGCAGAACGGTAAAGGAGAGCGCCACCGCCGTCAGCGCCACCCCGTCCGCATCGAGCAGGCTCATAGCAAGAGGCATGCCCACAATGGCGAAATTGGACCGGAAGCCCAACTGGATCACCGCACCTTTGCGTGCCGGATCCTTGATGAAAAAGCACAGCAGCCACATCAGTCCGACCAACGCCACCACAATACAGCAGACATACAGAATAAACGGGCCGTCCATCATCTGGGTCAGATCCGACGCCGCGATTTCCTTTACAATCAGGCAGGGCGTTCCGACATAAAACACCAGTTTGACAATATCCGCCTTGGTCTGTTCAGCGAAGAAATGCAACTTGTTGAGCAGGACCCCCAGAAAAATCACCAGAAATACCGGAGCCACCCGGTTGAGAGTATCCAGAAAAACCGTTCCCATTTGATCTTCCCCTTTCCGCAGGACACCTTATTTCCCCGGTGTCCGTTTACCTGATAACCATCACTGATTCGGCTTCATGACCAGCCAGAATCTGCCCTCATCGGGCACAACGCGCTCAACCGGTTCCGGATCGTGCTCCTCATCGATCAGCAGGATTGTCCGGATCTTCCCGTCCGGCATTTCAACCGCGAACCGGAGCGGCAGCGCCTGTTCGTCGTCGGCAAAGATGCTGATCCATTGGGGCAACATCGTACGAAGCGGGATCGCGGGGATCGGCATCAAAATCCGGAAAAACCGCAAGCACATCCACCGTATGCTCTCCCCCGAAATTATAATCGATCGACACGTCATGGGTACGGGCAAAAGGAATGTTGGCTGCCTTGCAGGCAGGCAGATTGGTCGCATCCTGGCTGTCGCCTTCCGTGTAAGCAGGGCCGTTGTTGACTGCGTTCATCGGTTTAATTTTACCGATAATATGGTCTGTACGCACTGTCAGTTTCATCGGAACACCTCGCATCAACTGATTTTCTGAAATACGTCGATCGGGTGATGTTCGCGGTCTTGTAAAATTATATATGAAGCGCTTTTTTTTGTCAATAGCGCACCGGAAAGGTGCGCAAACATTTTTCCCTTCCGCTGTTGCCGCCGGTCCGAAGCATGCAGCGCGGATATTTCCCGGATCAGACACATCCCTCGGTCGCCTGCCGCATTTCCTCACTTTTCCGCCTGCGCCCCCGGGGAAAAACGCTTGACAAAGCGCGCCGGGTCTGTTACAATAAAATTGTTGTGCATTATATGATTTCTGTTTTGCCGGGAAAGGAGTCCTGCCTATGGAACAGGTTCGTTGCGCGCGCAGAGATGTGCTGTGCTTTTTTTCAAAACTCAACGATTTCGGACGGTTTTTCCGTTCTTACTGCAGGCGCGCTGTCGAGGATTTCGGATTCAGCGGCAATGAAATAGATGTCCTCATTTCTCTGGAACAACATCCGGAGCGCAATACGGTCAAGGGAATCAGCGAATCGGTTCATCTCTCCCGGGGCGTGATCAGCCGCGCGGTGGAAAGCCTGCGCAAAAAAGGATTCCTGAAGGTGCTGCGCACAGGATCAGACCGCCGCACTTTTGCAGTTGCACTCAGCGAAAAAGCAGCCCCCATTGCCGAAAAACTCAGCCGTGCGGTGCGCGACTTTGTCAAAGCGGTCTTCCGCGGTCTGAGTCAGGAAGAGTTGTCATCCATTACGCAAACAGTCGGAGAAATCAGCAGAAATAAAGAAGAAATGCAGCACCAGGCTGCGCATTGCCAGAAGGAGGCAGATACCGTATCATGAAAAAAATAGCCATGACAAAACGCGACTTCCGTTATGCGGAAGATCTCTATACTTTCCTCGGGCACATCCGCGATCATCAGGATCGGATCGTATTCCGCTATTTTGCCCCTGACAGGACCGTGCTGGATATGACTTACACGGAGTTTTACACGCTGATCCGCGCAGAAGCGGCCGGACTGGAAGCGCTGGGGCTTGCCGGGAAGCGCATCGCCATTATCGGGGATACCAGTCCTGCCTGGCTCGCCACCTATCTTGCGGTCACAACAGGCGGAGGCGTGGCCATTCCCATGGACAAAGAGCTGGCAGTGGAAGAAATTGCCGGTCTGCTTGAAAGTGTGGAAGCGGATGCCATTGTATACGGCCGCTCCTTCAATGAAAAATTTGCCGGTATGATCGACAGTCACAAGACCATTTCGCACTTTATACCCATGTTTGCCGAGGGGCTGTCCTACATAGACAATCCGCGCGTACTTCCCTACGACCGTCTGATTGAAATGGGAAAAGAACACCCGGAGTATGAGTTTACCAGAACCGCCGACACCCACCGCCTTGCCGAAATGTTGTTCACCTCGGGAACGACCGGCACTTCCAAATGCGTCATGCTCAGCGAACAGAACATTGTCAGCAGCATGTGCGCTGCGTGCTCCTCGGTGGATTTCTCTCCCGAGGATACCATTGTTTCGGTGTTACCGATTCATCACACCTATGAACTGTGCTGCATCCTTGCCGCCTTCAACTACGGCGCCACCGTCGCTATCAACGATTCGCTCAAACATGTGCTGCGCAATTTTGCACTTTTCAAACCGACCGGACTGGTCCTGGTCCCGCTCTTTGTCAACACCATGTACAAGAAGATCTGGGATGAGGCCAGGCGTTCCGGCAGAGACGGTAAGCTGCGTCTGGGCATGAAACTGGTGCGCATCGCCGGAAAAGCGGGCATCGACATCCGACGCCGCGTCTTCAAGGATGTGCTGGCAGCCTTCGGCGGAAGACTTACCAAGATCATCAGCGGCGGCGCACCGCTCAATCCGGAAATGATCCACGCCTTTGACTGCTTCGGCATCCGCATCTGCGAAGGATACGGCATCACCGAATGCTCGCCTCTGATTTCGGTGACACCCTATTATTCCCCGCGTCCGGGCTCTGTCGGTCCCGCAGTTGAGACCTGTACCGTTCGTATTGACGGCGAGAACACCAACGAGAAGGGTTACCGCGAAGGCGAAATCCTGGTCAAAGGCACCAATGTCATGCTGGGCTATTACCACAATGACGCCGAAAATGCCAAGGCCTTTACCGAAGACGGCTGGTACCGTACCGGAGATGTGGGCTATATGGATGAAGACGGCTTCATCTACATTACCGGCCGGCTTAAGAGCGTCATTGTGCTGGAGAACGGAAAGAATGTCTTCCCGGAAGAAATCGAAGAATATATTTCCCAGATTGACGAAGTGCTGGAAAGTGTCGTGGTGGGGCGGCACGCCCCCGACAGCGACGAAATCATTCTGACCGCCATTCTGGTGCCGAACTTTGACCGGTTCCCGAAAGATACCTCCCCCGAGGAAATCGAAAAAGTACTCCGTGCCCGCATTATGGCCATGAACAAGAAACTGGCCTCCTTTAAGCAGGTACGCAATATTGAAATCCGCAACGAGGAATTTGAAAAAACCACCTCCCGCAAAATCCGCAGACACCTGGTCAAATAAAGAAATCTTCAAAGGGAGAAACAAAAATGCTTCACGATCTTGTTAAGCGGAACCGTTCATACCGCAGATTCCGTCAGACCCCCATTCCCCGGCAGACTCTTCTGGATCTGTTGGACCTGGCGCGTCTGACGCCCAGTGCCGCCAATCTGCAGCAATTGCGCTTTCGTCCCGTGACCGACCCTCTACAGTGTGCCGCGGTATACGATACACTGGGATGGGCAGGATACCTGCCGGACTGGGACGGTCCGGTTCCAAAGGAACGGCCGGTGGCCTATATCGTGATTCTCGCTCCTGCTGACGCGCCCGACAAGGGCGTGGATGTGGGCATTTCCGCACAGACCATTCTGCTGGGTGCCGTGGAGGCCGGATTCGGCGGCTGCATGCTGGGCAATATCCGCCGGCAGCAGCTGGCAGAGGCACTGAAGCTTCCGGATACTTACCGCATTGAGCTGGTGATTGCTCTGGGAGAGCCGGCGGAAACGGTGCGGATCGTTCCGGTGACCGACGGTATCCGCTATTACCGTGACGATGCCGGCATTCATTATGTACCCAAACGCGCCCTTGACGATCTGCTGATCTGAACCTTCCTGCGGCCGCTTTCAGGCGGCCGCTTTTCGTTTCCTTCACAGAAAGCACTTGTTTTAAGATGAAAACTGTGATATAATGCTTTTGTTATATAAATTGAAAGCGGTGCAGCGGACAGGAAAAGATGCCAACGCTCTCCGCCGGACCCGAACGGAGGCCACACTTGGAAAATGCACTCATCAGTCTGATCTACCCGAAAGCAGAAACGCAGATCCGACACGAAAACGGAACCGACATACCGAACATTTCCGACCAGGTATGCCGGGAGTTGAGTCTGGATCACCTGTTCGGCATGAAAAACCGACCGCTCAGTGATTTTTTCACCGAGGATCCCGAGGTGATCCGATACCGCCAGGATGTATTTGCCGATCTGATCCGCCTGCCGGGAATTATCGAGACGCTCAACCGGATTCTGCCTATTCTGTTTGATATTACAGAACTGCGCCGGCTGGACCGTGAAATGAATGCGTCGGGTGAATCTTATCTGTACTCCATTACCGAAATCGAACTGTATGTCAGCTGTGTGGACACGCTGTACAACGGCCTCTCCCCCTTGCGCGAACAGATGCAGGCAGAAGGGCTGATCCGACTGACCGATTACATCAACCGCATCGCACAGGGCGAGTATTATAAAGACCTGAACACCCGGCTCAAGGCGCTGGCCTCCCGCATCCATGAGGTGCGCAGTATTACGGTAGGCGTCAATCTGGACGGCACCCTGCGCCCGGTGGAAGCAGGCGTGATCTCTATCAACTCGGAACCGTTCAAATCGGGCCGCCTGCTGGATAAGATCCTGCGTTTTTCTTTCCGCAATGACGCCACCACCTGTATTGCCGATCTCACCCCGTTCGGCAAAGGGCAGAGCGAGAACCGCAAGGAAGCCCTTCTGAGCGCATTCAACGGCGCCATGGAAGAAGTGTTCCGGAATTCGGTGCGCTCCTGGCGCGCTATCGTGGGGGAATATGTGCTGGAGAACACGGATTTCATTCTGCGCCTGTTGCCGGAAATCGAATTCCTTTCCCGCTCGGTCAGCCTCATGTCGCAGCTGCGCGACAAGGGTTGCCCGCTGGCCTTCCCCGAACTTGCGCCCACGGAAGAAAAGAGTTTTTCGGCAACCGGGCTTTACAACCCGGATGTCGCTCTGCGCATCCGGGAAAAAGTGGTAACCAACGATTTTTCCTTCGACGATCGGGGGAGAATCTTCATTCTCTCGGGTCCGAACCGAGGCGGCAAATCGGTCATTACCTGTGCGCTCGGGCAGGCGCAGGCCATGGCGCAGCTCGGGCTTCCCGTTCCTGCGGAACGCGCCCGACTGTCGGTGACCGACGGCATTTTCACCCATTTCCCCGAAGGAGCAGACGATACGATTGACAAGGGGCGGCTGGGAGAAGAATGCGCGCGGCTGCGCACCATCTTTGAGCAGATCACCCCATACAGTATGATTCTGCTGGATGAGTCCCTTTCCTCTACCGGTGCCTATGAGGCTTCTTTCATTGCATCCGAACTGCTGGCGGGATTCTCGCTTGCGGGAGTACGCGGAATTTTTTCCACCCATCTGCACGAACTTGCCGCAGCGGCGGAAGAGATCAACGCGCGCACCCGGGCGGAAGGCGGCTCTCCGATTGACACCCTGGTTGCGGGCATGGAGGAAGGGCAGCGCTCATTTAAAATTACCCGCACCAAGCCGGACGGCAAGAGTTACGCCCGGGATATCGCAAACAAGTACGGTCTCTCTTTTGAAGACATCCGCACTGTAATCGAAAGCAAACAAACAGAAAACCGAAAGTGAGGTATCAACGATGACCGATAACATTCTTTCCCTGCTGGAATCGGACGCGCGTCTGACACCGGAGCAGATTGCCGCCATGTGCAATAAAGAGGTAGGCGATATCCGGAAGATGATTTCCGAATACGAGCAGACCGGCGTCATTCTGGGATACAAGGCGCTCATCGACTGGGATAAAACCGACCGGGAATATGTCAGCGCCCTGATCGAACTGAAGATTTCCCCTCAGCGCGACCGCGGATTTGACCGTGTGGCAGAACTGATCTATCATTATCCGGAAGTACAGAGCCTGTACCTGATGTCGGGCAGTTTCGATCTGGCGGTCATGATCGAAGGACGCACCATGCGGGAAGTAGCTTATTTTGTAGCCGCAAAACTTGCGACACTGGAAGATGTTGTGGCCACTGCCACCCACTTTGTTCTGCGCAAATACAAGGACAAAGGAGTGATCTACGGTCCCGCTGTTGTGGACGAAAGGGGTAACTGTCTGTGAATTTTGATTACGAGCAGATCATCGGAAAGACGGTCCGGGAGATGAAGCCTTCGGGAATCCGGAAATTCTTTGATTTGCTGGAGGAAATGAAGGGAGTCATTTCGCTGACAGTCGGTCAGCCCGACTTTGTGACGCCCTGGCACATCCGCAACGCCGGAATCGAGAGTCTGGTACAGGGTAAGACCTATTATACCTCCAATGCGGGAACCCTCGCACTGCGCCGGGAAATTGCCACTTATCTGGATCGCCGTTTCGGCCTGCAATATGACGGCGACCATGAAGTCATCGTGACGGTGGGGGGATCGGAAGCCATTGATCTTGCTTTCCGGGCGCTGCTCAATCCGGGAGACGAGGTGATCATCCCGCTGCCCGCTTTCGTCTGCTACGAACCACTGGTCCGTCTGGCGGGAGGGGTTCCGGTCATTGTCAACACCCGTGAGGAAGACCGGTTCAGACTGACTGCCGATCTTCTGCGGTCTGCGATCACCCCGCGCACCAAAATGCTGGTGCTCCCCTTCCCCAACAATCCTACCGGCGCCATTATGGAACGGCAGGATCTGGAGGCGATTGCGAAAATCCTGCGCGAAACCGGGATTATGGTGCTTTCCGATGAAATTTATGCCGAACTGACCTACGGAAAACGACATGTCTCCATCGCCTCCCTGCCGGATATGAGGGAGCGTACGGTGCTGGTTTCCGGTTTTTCGAAGGCTTATGCCATGACCGGCTGGCGGCTGGGTTATCTGGCGGCGCCTGCGCCGCTGTGCCGCCATTTGCTGAAGATTCACCAGTATGCAATCATGTGCGCCCCCACCACCGCCCAGTTTGCCGCGGTGGAAGCCCTGGCCAACGGAGACGGTGACATTGAAACCATGGCGGCGGAATACGACCGCAGAAGACGCTATCTGGTCAACCGGCTGCGTGGAATGGGGATCCCTTGTTTTGAACCCGAGGGAGCGTTCTATGTCTGGCCGAATATTTCGGGTTTCGGCATGAACAGCGAGCAATTCTGTGAAAAACTGCTGTACGAATACGGGGTAGCCATTGTCCCGGGCAATGCTTTCGGAGACTGTGGCGAAGGCTTTGCGCGCATTTCCTATGCGTATTCCATTCAACATATCGATCAGGCCCTCACCAAAATTCAGCAAATGGTTACAGACATCCGCACGAAAAAGTGAAAAAACTCTTGCACCGGGTTCCCCCCTGTGCTATAATGAAGATTGTGAGAAAAACGGGCATTTCCCGTACAGTAAAAAGGAGTTCAGCATGATCAGAGCGATCGTAGGAGCCAACTGGGGCGACGAAGGAAAAGGTAAGATCACCGATGTCCTCGCGGCAAAATCCGATGTAGTCATCCGCTTTCAGGGTGGAAGCAACGCCGGTCATACCATCATCAACGAGTACGGAAAAACCGCACTGCATCAGATGCCGTCGGGTGTTTTCTATCCGCACATCACCAACATCATCGGCAACGGCGTGGCACTGGATATCGACAAGTTTTTGCGGGAACTGGAGACCATCCGCAACAAGGGTGTCGATCCGAAGATTCTGGTTTCCGACCGCGTACAGGTGGTCATGCCATATCATGTGCTGTTTGATGAATACGAGGAAGAGCGCCTCAAAGGGGCTGCGTTCGGTTCTACCAAAAGCGGTATTGCCCCTTTTTATTCCGATAAATACTCCAAGATCGGCTTTGAGGTCTGCGAGTTGATGGACGAGGATTACGCGTACAAAAAGCTGTGCCGCGTGATGGAAGTCAAGAACCTGCTGCTTGAGCACCTGTATAAGAAGGAACCGCTGTCGGTTGACAAACTGTTTGAAGACCTGATGAAAAAACGGGACGCCATCCGTCCCTATGTCGGAGATGTCTTCGCCTTCCTGACGGAAGCGCGCAAAGCGGGTAAGAATATCCTGCTGGAAGGGCAGCTCGGTTCGCTCAAGGATCCGGATCACGGCATTTACCCTATGGTTACCTCCTCCTCCACACTGGCGGGGTACGGTGCCATCGGCGCCGGACTGCCGCCCTATGAAATCACCGATATCACCGTGGTATGTAAGGCGTACTCTTCGGCTGTCGGCGCGGGCGCCTTTGTGAGTGAGATTCATGATAAAGCAGAAGCTCAGGAACTGCGGCTGCGCGGCGGAGATGCAGGCGAATTCGGAGCAACCACCGGCCGGCCGCGCCGCATGGGGTGGTTTGACTGCGTCGCTTCGCGCTACGGTGTCAAGATTCAGGGAGGTACGCAGGTGGTTCTGACCGTCATTGACGCCTTGGGCTATCTGGATGAAATCCCGGTATGTGTCGGTTACGAAGTGGACGGAAAAGTGATCCGGAACTTCCCCACCACGCCGACTCTGGAGCGTTGCAAGCCGGTACTCAAGATGCTGCCGGGATGGAAATGCGATGTGCGCGGTATCCGCAACTATGCCGAACTTCCTGCCGAATGCCGGCAATATATCGAATTCATCGAGTCCGAGCTGGAAACGCCGGTCACCATGGTTTCCAACGGACCGCGGCGCGACGAACTCATATACAGAACATGACGAAAAGCACCGGACACCCTCCTGGGTGTCCGGTGCTTTTCCGGCGAACGGTAATTTACAGCTGAACCTGCATTTTTTTCTGCCGTGCCGCTATACTTTTCATAGAATACAGCAAAGGAGCTTTCTATGAAATACTTCGGAACCGACGGCTTCCGGGGCGAAGCCAACATCAATCTGACCGCCGACCATGCATTCCGCATCGGCAGATTTCTCGGATGGTATTACGCCAATCCGCTCTCAGGCCGCAATGCCCCGGGGCACAAGCCCCGTGTCGTGATCGGAAAAGATACGCGCCGCTCTTCCTACATGCTGGAATATGCCCTGGTTGCAGGGCTGACTGCATCGGGAGCGGAAGCCTTTATGCTCCATGTTACCACAACCCCATCGGTTTCCTATGTCACCCGGCAGGACGATTTTGACTGCGGCATCATGATTTCCGCCTCTCACAATCCCTACACCGACAACGGCATCAAGCTGATCAACGGATCGGGCGAAAAAATGGATGACCGGACCCTGCTGCTGATAGAAGACTATCTGGACGGCAGATACAATGCTCTGGGACTGGGCAGTGACATTCCTCTTGCAACCGGAGCTGATATCGGAGCGGTCGTGGATTATGCTGCCGGACGCAACCGGTATATCGGTTATCTGATTTCCCTGTCCACGAAATCCTTCAAAAACAAGCGCATCGGGCTGGACTGTGCGAACGGAAGCGCCTGGATGATTGCAAAATCGGTTTTTGATGCCCTGGGTGCAAAGACCTCTGTGATCAATGCCTCGCCCGACGGCACAAACATCAATGAAAACGCCGGATCCACCCACATTTCCGGGCTGCAGCGGTTTGTACGGGAAAATGCACTGGACTGTGGGTTTGCATTTGACGGAGATGCCGACCGCTGTCTGGCCGTGGACGAAAACGGAGAAGTAGTAGACGGAGATCGGATTCTGTACATTTTTGCCGACTATCTGTCCGGCGCCGGCGCTCTTGAGAAAAACACGGTGGTCACCACGGTAATGTCCAACATGGGACTTTACAAGGCGCTGAAAGCGCGCGGTTTCTCCTATGAAACCACTGCCGTGGGTGACCGATTCGTATATGAATGCATGGCCAGAAACGGCTACGCCCTGGGCGGAGAGCAGTCGGGGCATATCATCCTGTCCAAATATGCCACTACCGGAGACGGGGTGCTGACCGCGATCAAATTGCTGGAAGCTGCAGTCAGCGCCAAAGTTCCCCTCTCTCGCCTCAGCGCCGATGTCATCCTGTACCCGCAGGCACTCCGGAATATCCGCGTACAGGATCGCGACGCTTCCCTTGCCCATCCCGCCGTGGTGGCCTGCCGTCAACAGATCGAACAGGAGTTGGGAGAGGAGGGCAGAATTCTGATCCGCAAGAGCGGCACCGAACCGGTACTGCGCATTATGGTGGAAGCGGCAGACCGTGGGACATGCGAACGATGCGTGGAGCGGGTATGTGAAGCTCTGCGGGAAAACCACCTGTGCTGAAGCATTCTGTACATCTCAAAAATAAACGGGGGGCTGCCGGACCGACAGCCCCCGTATGTAATATGAAACAGAAAAAGCATTATTCCATCTGCTGCATAACCGCCCTGTATTCCGCATCAATCCTGTCGCACAGAGCCTGATAATTTGCATCCAGCGCTTCCAGTTCAGCGGCAACTTCCTGATATTCTGCAGCGTAGTTCTCCCTCTGTGTGCGGTATTCCGAAATATCCACCAGCCGCAGTTTATCCGCGGTATCCTGGTCAAGCAGGTATTTCAGCATATTGGCGAATGTATTCCACTCAACCATGCCTTCGGCATCCTCGCTGTTTTCAGACGCAATCGGACCGGAAATTATTGTCAGCCCGGACACATTGTTGATCACATCCTGCACATTTTTCGTCACATAAGTGGTTCCGGTGCCGAAATAAACGGCAGGTACCCCCATCACGCCCTGCTCATCCACCCGTTCAGCATACTGGTCGCCGCGTTCGGGATAGATCAGATGGTTGACATCGTCTTCAAATGCAAAAGTATACACATCGATGCCCAGTTCTGTCATCTGCACGGACAACTCCGCAGGAACCGTTTTCCCGGTAATATACAGAGAAACGACCGGAATCTGCTGTTCCGCAAAGACTGAAACACGATCCGCGAGTCCGGCACGCGCCTCCTCTCCCCACACATCGTCTTCAGGCACAGTTACCGTCAGTCCCGCCTTCCAACCGCTCTGCATCATTTCTTTCAGTTGTTCCCAGGTGATATTCCCCGCCATGCCGGGCATCTCTGTCTCGGAGAAAAAGATTGTCCCGGTCAGATCCCGCTCAACAAACAGCGGCATCACCTCGGTATACAGGATTTCATCTGCATAAGAAAAGCCGAGGAACGCATGCCCCGCTTTATTCATACGATCGAGCAGTGTCTGCCTCTCGCGCTCATAGGCGGAGGTCGCCATCGCGCGCTCGGATTCCAGACGGTACAACTGGTCCCGTAAGGCGGTCTGATCATCATCCGATCCGCATGCACATAAAAGTCCGATGCAGCACAGCAATATGACCAGAACAACCGCAATTTTTTTCATTGTATTGCTCCTGTTTCCTGTTCTTTCGGATATTATACCATATTTTTCATGATTCTTCAATACACATACTTTAAATTCTTCCAAACTTCAGATTTTCTCTTGAAATGTCTACTATTTTAGTGTATAATAAGAATATCTGAAAGCTGAAGAAGGTACAGTCATGAAAAAGTATGAATTTTCGATCAGCGGTATGTCCTGCGCCGCCTG
>CASFDI010000078.1 GCA_949293405.1 uncultured bacterium
GACCTGCACGACATCGGAAAGAATCTGGTCAAGCTGATGCTGGAAGGCAAAGGGCTGGAGGTGGTGGACCTCGGCGTGGATGTCTCGGCCGAAACCTTTGTCGAACAGGCAAAAGAGCACAACGCCGACATCATCTGCTGCAGCGCCCTGCTGACCACCACCATGACCGAGATGAAACGCGTCGTGGAAGAAGTGGAGAAAGCGGGCATGCACGACCGTGTCAAGATCATGGTAGGCGGCGCCCCGGTCACGCAGAGCTTCTGCGATTCGATCGGCGCCGACTACTACACCGAAGACGCCGCCTCGGCCTCTGACATCGCCCTGCAGATCTGCCAGGGCAAGTAACCCGCCACAGTCCACGCCGCTCCCGGAGCCCGGATTGCGCATGCTGTTGCTGTGCCTCTTTGCGGAACAGATTCTGCAGAGTAAAGGGCGGACAGGACGATTACCGACGCTTACGATCATATAAGGAGAGAGGGCACATGAAATTAAACAGCAAACGGGTGGATTTGGAATACCAGCCCGGTGAAGAACTGTCCGTCTTCCCCAACGATACCGGCCTGCCCTTTTATTTTGATGTGGAAGACGAATTAACCGAGGACAAAAAAGCGATGAATATCGTCGGACGCATGCTGGATAAAACGGACGAGTTCGAAGCAGAGGCAAAAAAGGTCCTGAAAAAAGCTTTGTCCGATCAGAAAAACGAGTTTCATGATACCGTGACACGCTTTATGGAATTCCACAGAGACGATGTGGAACCGGAAACAGTTGAAAAATTGTTTCCCGGAAAAGACCGTTCTTCCCTGTCGTTTACGGAAATGGTCGACTACCTGCGACTGGTACGCTTCGGCAGTCTTGTGCATTACGATACGGGAAAGCAGGCCTTCGTCATCGAGCTCAACTTCAATCCCGACATTACAAACGAGTTGTTGGTAATATACTTCAATTTGAAAATGAAGGTCATTGAAATCACTCACGAAAGTTAAACAGGACATAAGTCTGTCGTACGATCCTGCATGCTGTGCTGCAACAGACACCCCATGGCGCGCCGCACCATGGAGATGCAGAAGGGAGCCCGGATGCCGGTTTTACCGGCATCCGGGCTTGTTTATGAAAGAATGCTCACACAGATGATCTTTGTTTCCTGAATGGGCATGTTGCAGAGGGCACTCCCTGAAGCAGACGGAGTCGGCTTGGCACCGCTTATTGCTCCGCCCCGCGGGCGCACGGGGTGAAATAGTACACCGGCTGACCGCTGCGCGCATCGCGCGCCCGGTGCGGCTCCACTCCCATTGCGGCGGGAAGCAGACCGCTTTCACACAGCTCTTCCCCGCTTCCGGTGAAGACGACCGCCCCCTCATGCAGCAGAACCAGCCGGTCGCAGAGAGAGACCGCATGCGCCAGATCGTGCATGACCACCACCACGGTCTTCCCTGCCTGACGGAGTGTTTTCAGAAGATCCAGCACTTCGAACTGGTGCGCCAGGTCAAGATAGGTGGCAGGCTCGTCCAGCAGCAGAACCGGAGACTGCTGTGCCAGCAGCATGGCAAGATACACCCGCTGGCGCTCGCCGCCTGAAAGCCGGGGCAGTTCCGTATCGGAAAAAGCTTCTGCCCCCATCGTGCGCAGCGCATCTCTTACAATCTGCCGGTCCCGGTCGGTGGGAATGCGCGGAAAAGACAGATACGGGAACCGGCCGTGCATGACCAGAGCGCCCGCGGTAATGACCGGCACATTGCGCACCTGCGGCAACAGAGCGATCCGGCGGGCGAGGATCCGGGGAGACAGCCCCGCAATGGGCTCTCCCTCTGCCAATATCCGCCCGGAAAGCGGGCGCAGCTGTCCGGAAGCGGTGCGCAGCAGCGTGCTCTTCCCGCATCCGTTTTTTCCGATGATCCCGGTCACCGTGCCGGGCATACAGGTCAGCGTGACATCCCGGACCACCGGCATGCCGGCATACCCGGCGCAGACCGCGTCAAACTCCAGCATCCGACGCACCTCCTCTCTTTCTGCTTTTGCCTCTGTACAGCAGGACCAGGAAGAACGGCACGCCGATATAGGAGAGCACAATGCCCACCGGAATCTCGTAGGGTGAAAAAGCAGTGCGCGCCACCATGTCGCACAGCACGGTAAGCGCCGCGCCGAACAGAAACGCTCCGGGCAGAAGCACCCGCATATCTCGCCCGATAAGGCGCGCCACAGCGTGCGGTGCAATCAGTCCCACGAAGCCGAGCAGCCCCGCAATGCTGACCGCACTGCCCGCCAGCAGAGCGGCGAGCAGCAGGCCGAAGAAGCGCAACCGGCGCACGCGCAGACCGACTCCGGCGGCCATCTCATCCCCCAGCGCCAGCACATTGAAATCATACGACAGGAGCATACTGCCCACGATTCCCACAACGAAAAAGGGCAAAGCACCCAGAAACCCCTGCATATCCGCCCCGGAAAAGCCCCCTATGGAGAAAGCCAGCCGATCCAGCTGCAGATCGGGGCGCAGCACCACAATCGTATCCAGCAGCGCGGTAAACAGACTGCTGACCGCCACGCCGGTCAGGATCACCGTGCTGCGCGCCGCTCCTCTGCGGGCAGACAGCGCAAAGACCGCCAACACCGCCAGCAGGGCGCCGCAAAATGCCCCGACTGAGGCTCCCACGACCGACGCAGGAAACAGCATGACCCCCAGCAGAGAAAACAACCCGCTGCCCGCGTTGACCCCGACAATCCCCGGACTTGCCAGCTGATTGGCAAGCAGACTCTGCAAGAGGGCGCCGGCGCAGGCCAGCGCGCCTCCTGCAAGGGTGGCGCACAGCACCCGCGGCAGGCGCACATAGACCAGGATCCGATACACCGGGTCCGACCGGTCCGCCGAAAACAGTGCGCGGAAAAGGTCGGCGGGAGAGATTCCCACCGACCCGATCAACAGTCCGGCGCCGCATACCGCAATCAACGCCCCTGTAAGGATTCCCAGGCGGAGCGCAATGCGCTTACGGGAACAGCATCTCGTACAGTGTTTCATACGCTTCCCCCCAGGCGGCGTTCGGTTTGTAATGATAGAGGCGTTTCGGCAGGAAGAAATACCGTCCTTCACGCACGGCAGTCAGTCCGGAAAACGCCGGATTGCTCTCCCATTCGGCCTGCAGGTAAGCCCGTGCCGCCGCCTCGTCCCCCATGACAGAAACCAGAATCACATCCGGATCCTGTGCAATGATCTGCTCAAGGCTCAGATTTTCGAGCAGAGACTCCTCCCGGGCGGCGATATTGACGCACCCGAACTCTTCCAGTATGGTGCACACCATATGATCGCGTGCTTTTGCCGATACCCCCTGCGACCGTGCCCGCACAAACAGCACCCGGATTTCACCGCCCACAGCGGGATCCACCCGGTCCAGCACAGCAGAGACCTGCGCGGCAACTGCAGTTCCGTTTTCCGCATACAGATCGTCCCGGCCGGTCAGATCGGTAAAAATACGCAGCGTCTGCAGATAATCGGAGAGCGACTCCTCTTTGAAGAACGCATGCGGAATGCCGCCCGACTCCAGAACGCGCGCAATGTCCCGGTGCCCGGCAATATCTGCCGACAGAATCACGAAATCCGGATCCAGCGCCAGGATCCGCTCGCTGTCGGGGGTTTTGACGCTGCCCACGATCTGCGCGTCCCCCACCGGCAACTGCAATTCTTCCACCGCGTCCTGCGTCACCCCAGCCAGCGTTCCGCCCGCCAGCAGCCAGACCTGCGCAAAGGAGGCTGAAAGAGCCGCCACACACTGCGGATGCGACGGAGCGGTTACCGTCCGCCCCGCCGCATCCGTGAAGGCGATCCCCTCGGTTCCGCCTGTATCCGCCGGCCCGCCGCACCCTGCCGCTGTCAGCAGGAGCAGCGTCAGGCACAGCGTCCAGGCAACAATCCGTCTCATGCCTGCCGGATCGGTGCTGCCAGGATTTCTTCGCGGCGCCGGAGCAGGTCGTCCCCTTCCAGCATCCGGACCACATTATCGAAGCCCAGCCGGTCCACAGTCACCGCAAACCGCTCTCCCGCAATGCCCTGCTCACGGAACAGCAGCAGCACCTTTTCCACCATCCGGATCGCATCCTCAATGCTCCAGATGCCGTCCAGTGCGCGTCCGCGGCTGATCTGCTTGCCCCATCTGCCGGCAAGATAGATCCGGCAGCCTGTCTCCCCGGGCTGCACCGCCCCGAAGGGGCACTTGAAGGAGCATCTGCCACAACCGGTACATTTGCTGCGGTCGATCTGCAGTTTACCGTTTTCCACATGTGCTGCCCCCATCGGGCAGACCTTTTCTACCTGACACTTGCCGCATCCCCGGCATTGATCCGAATCAAACGCGGGGCGGCGCTGCCCCACCAGTCCGACATCGTTCAGATCGGGCTTGACGCAGTTGTTGGGGCATCCCCCTACCGCAATCTTCACCTTATGCGGGAAATCCACATTGCGGTATCCCACATAGAACAACTCATGCAGTTTCTTGGTCAGTGCCTGCGTATCGAGCAGGCCGAACACACAGTAAGTTCCCTTGCAGCTCACCAGCGGGCGTACTTTGCGGCCGGTACCCCCGGTTGTGATTCCGTGAGCGTCAAATTCGCGGCGAACCGCCTCCACATCCTCGAACCGGATCCACGGCACCTCGATGGTCAGGCGCGTGGTGAAAGCCACCTCTCCCCGTCCGTAGGTTTTTGCCACACGGCTCACCACTTCCATATCCTCGGTGGAAAACACCCCGTTGCCCGTGATGACACGCACCGCAACATGTTCGCCGTCCCGGCTGGGCAGATATCCGTCAGCCTTCAGTTTTTTCAGTTCTTCCGCACTCGGCTTCATACGGTCGTTTCCTTCCTTAATCCCGGCAGGTGCCGGCTGTTACCGGCATTATACCATATCCGGCTTTGCGCGTCAAGAAGGGGACTGCATGCAGTCCCCCTCTTGACCGATTCAGTATTCCACGCGCACCGGCAGGCCGGTCTCCATGGAACGGTTGCACGCCATGGTGAACGCAACACTCCGGTAGGCATCCGCATAGGGCGAGCGAATGGCAGACGGATCTCCGTTCAGAACCGCTTCTATAAAAGTCCGATCGCACAAAACGCCGAAATCCACCTGTGAACGGGTGGTAACCCCCACCTCCTGGTCGTTTTTACGCTGGGTGCCGTCGTTTTTGATAACACCTGCCACCTCTTCGGCACGGTCCTGCTCTGCCACCCCGTAAACCGTAGTCTTACTGCACAGGAAATAGTCCATCCGGCTCTCACGCGCTCCGAAGGTGATTTTGGAATCCCAGGATGCCCCGTTCTGAGAATAGCATCCGGTCATCATGGTGCAGGTGACGCCGTTGCGGAAAGTCACAAGCGTAGTGGACAGATCGTCAGTAAAGTACCCCGGGCACTCCTCATCGGTGATATAACCCCGGCTGGCGACCGAATAGACGGTTTCGGGCTCGCTCTGTAGCAGGTACCGGATCATATCCATCTGGTGAATGGCCTGCTCCACCAACTGACCGCCGCTTGTCGCCTTGATCTTCCACCACGGGATGCCCGGAATTCCCCCGACGCGGGAGGCCGCAACATGCAGGGGCGGATGCGCTTTCAGAAACCGGCGTGCCGGCTCATTGATATTATCGTAGCGGCACTGGAAGCCCGCAGCGGTAATCAGATGCCGCTCCTCCACCCGGCGCAGGATTTCCCGGGCAAGCGACATGTCCAGTGCCACCGGCTTTTCCACAAAGAACGGAATGCCCCGCCGGATGGTCTCAAACTCGATCTGTCCGTGCGCATAGGGCGGCACGCAGATGAATACCAGATCAGGCCGGACCTCATCGTACATGGTAATAAAATCGTCATAGGCCCGTCCGCTGCCCGCTTTCTTCACGAATGCCTCGGCGCGCGGCAGCAGCAGATCGCAGAACCCCGCCGGTTCCACCAGATCGCGCAGCTGCAGAAAATGTCCCAGATGGTACGAGCCGATTCCGCCGCACCCGATCATTGCCAGTTTTTTCATGATACTCTCCTTTCAGCTTTCAGCATTCCGAAATGATCTGCCGCACGGCCTGTGCGACTGAGCTGTAATAAGCCTGATCGGACAGGTCCGGGCGGTCTGCCGGCTTTGACACCTCGGCGGTCAGATACCCGTCGAAACCGGCGCGGCGCAGCGCCGCCATCACCGCGTGCCAGTTGACATCCCCCTGCAGAAGATCGGTGAAGGTTCCGCCGGAATGGATGCCGCCGCGGCGCTTGAAGTCCTTGATATGTACCAGGCGGATACGGCTGCCCAGCACATCGATCCAGTGCTCCGAACGCGAAAAGGCCACCGTATTGCCCACATCGTAATAGGCGCCCAGCATCGGGCAGTCCAGCCGGTCAATAAAGCGCGCCATGTCAAAAGGCGACATGAAGAAGCCGTTCCAGACATTTTCCACCCCTACCGCAACCGTCCCGGCGGCGATCTCCCCGCACAGTGCGCTGAGCGTGCGGTACGCATTTTCGTAGGCCTCGCGCAGGGTCACCGTATCCGAAACCCCGCCCGGAACGATCAGAATCCCCCCTGCCCCCAGTTCCCGTGCACAGGCCAGCTGATGGCGCACCAGCCGCTGGGAAAAGGCGTTTTTCTCCGGATCTGCCGCCCCCATGTTGTCCCCGTGCAGAGAGGAGGAAACGCTCACAACGGCAAGCCGGTTCTGCTCGGCAAGCGTGCGGATGTGCGCCAGTTCCCGCGCAGTCGTGTCCATGGTCAGCGAATGCGCTGACCGTCCGGGCGCGTCCACATTGAGTTCCACCCCGTCAAACCCCGCCTCGCGCAGCTGCGCAAACATCTCGGCAAACCCCACCCCCGGATCGACAGTCCAGGCATTCAGGCATGCTTTCATAACCGCTCTCCTTTCTTCCTGCCGCTCCGCCGGGTGCGCGTCGGACCGCCATCCGGCAAATCTGCGGCAGCCTCTTGCATTTCTGCCGTTTTCAGTATATACTTTTTCCGTGGGATTTCCTATAAAGAAAACGCCTTATAATATGGACAAAACGACTGCGGAGGAACCGTCATGCCGAAGAATCAGGCCTATTATCTCACCATGACCGCGAAGGACAGCGACTGCGCCCGCACCGATCTGCCCCTGGTGCCCAACTGCGCGGGGCTAGCGGTGCTGACCGAACGCTTCTCCACCTGTAACCCTACCGGACGCCATGACTTCTATCTGCAGTATCTGTGCCGGGGGGAAATGGAAGTCTGGCTCCCGGACGGACGCCGTCTGATGCATCCGGGCGAAGCCATTCTCTACTATCCGGACACCCCCTACCATTACGCCTGGCACGGGGAGGAGATTCACTACTACTGGGTGCACTTCACCGGTTCGGAAGCCTCCCGGCTGGTACAGGCATGCGGACTCACGAATGCATCCGTCCTGCAGCCCGGGCTGCAGGACACCCTGGTGGCGGATTTCGGGCATCTGTTCTGCGAGCTGATGCTGCGCGACCGCTGCTTTGCGGCGGCGGCGGGTGCTGTGCTTGCCGCGCTGTGTACCGGGATCAGCCGGCACGCCGGCCGCGCACACGCTGCACAGCCTGATGCGGACAGCCGCATTTCCGATGCGCTCGCCTATCTGCACCGCAGTTATGCCCTGCCCCTGACGGTACAGGAGCTGGCCGCGCAGGCCCACCTGAGCCCGGGCCGCTTCCGCACCCTGTTCCGGGCGCGCACCGGCATGTCCCCCGCCGCCTATCTGCTCGCCCTGCGCATGAACCATGCGCGCAGCCTGCTTGCCCAGACCGACCTCACAGTCCGCGAAATCGCCGAGTCGGTCGGCTTCCCCGACCAGCTCTATTTCTCCCGCCAGTTCCGCAGATACACCGGCCTCACCCCCACCGCCTGCCGCCCCCGACGGGGCTGATTTGGCAAACATAGACAATGTCAGTACCGACAGCAGGTTAAACCGGAATTTCTTCCGTGTTTTTTCTTAGAATGCACCGGTAACTTTTCTTTCGCCCTTTCTTCCGGCAGACATGATACATCGTAAGGCGTCCCGCACAGGACGCCTTTTTTACATACACACGGTTGTAAACTGCACAGGAAGCCATGATTCCGTATATCGCATACAATTTTTATAATCCACACAGATGTTTGTCGTTGACATCGGTTTTAGATTAAGATATAATATAATGGAATACACTGGAAACAGGATGCATACACAACGAAAACGAGCAAAATTCACTCACCGAAAAGGAGATCAAAGGACATGTCGCAGATGGATTTCAACAACAATTTCTTCAACCAGGATGTCCCCCCGATCGTGAACTCAAGCGAACCGCATATGGCCTGTCTGTTCCTGCTTGACACATCCGGATCGATGGGCGCCAGGTCGGCCGACGGAACGGTGCCGATTGATGCGCTCAATGACGCCATCAACAGATTCCGCGAACAGGTGTGCCGGGACGATAAGACCGCCGATATCCTGGATGTGGCCATTGTGGAATTCAACAACACCATCAACATTATTCAGGATTTTTCACCGGTCGAATACATGCAGCAGGTCCATCTCACCCCGCGCGGAGGAACCTATATGACCCCTGCCATAGAGAAGGCGGTCGAAATGGTGGACGAGCGTTCGCGCTTCTACCGGAGAATGGGGACCGAACCCTACAAGCCCTGGATCGTCATGATCAGCGACGGAGCGCCGATGGATGACATCAGCGCCGTATCGGCGAAACTCACTGCCCTCTCCCAGGCCAACAAGCTTGCCTTCTGGTCCCTGAGTCTCCCGGGAGCCGACAACAGAGTCCTGCACGAGCTGTCAGGCGCGCGGGTTCTGAATCTCATCGGATATAATTTTGCCGGATTTTTTGACTGGGTCAACAAGAGCATGAGAGCCGTTTCCGAAAGCTCTCCCGGAGAAAAAGTGATGCTTCCCCCTGCCAACGACTCGATCACGCTTGACCAGTTGGGATAACGACGATGATACACTCATACGGTATCACGCAGCAGGGGCCGTATCATGTTCAGAAAAACATGGTCTGTCAGGATTTTCATTACAGGAAGAAGGTCTCGGACGATTGCATGATTGCCGCTGTCGCCGACGGACTGGGCAGTGAAACCCATTCCGATACGGCATCGGAAATTGCCGCGACCGAATCTGTGGAATACTGTTTTGCCCATCTTCCGGCCGATTGGACCGAAGAAAACATGCTGCAGTTGATTTCAGACTCTTTCCGGCACGCGTTGCAGAAGATCGGGGAGCGGGTGGAAAAAGAAAACGGGGACATCAACCAGTACGATACCACCCTGTGCCTTGCGGTTTTCAAAGGCGGCGATGTGTATTTCGGTCAGTCGGGGGACAGCGGAGCGATTGTTCTGTGCCGGGACGGGCACTACGAAGGAATCACAAGACAGCAGCGGGATGAAAACGGATGCGTATTTCCGCTTGCCTTCGGCCCTGAGAAATGGGAATTCGGCACTAAGTCGGATGTTGTCAGTCTGTTACTTGCAACCGACGGAATGCTGGAAATTTTCTTTCCGTTCCTCTTGCGTCCGGAAAAAGTAAACATATATGTCGCCCTGGCTCAGTTTTTCATGGACCCTCTGTCCCTGAAATTTGATGAAGCGGGCGAACAGACGGTTCAGGAAAACATGTCCGCTTTTGTCCGGAGCATTCCCGAAGACCAGGTGAACGACGATAAAACAGTGCTTGTTATGGTGAATGACGCTGTCAGTCCTGCCCGTCTGGAAGAATCCTACTACCGGGTTCCGGACTGGGCAACCCTGAGGAAGAAACGGCAGGAGGAATTCAACCGTCTGGCCTATCCGCATCTCTATGCAAAAGAGGCCGAAGAACAGGAGGAGCACCCGGACGCCACCTGCACAGCCGGAGAGGAAAGGCCGGCTGCCCCCTCGCAGTCCGGCGGATCCGGCAGAACAGAAGCAGGGGCAGAGAGCGGCGAGAGTACAGAGAACGGGGTGAGCACGACAGAGGAGAGGGCCTCCGCAGCCGGGAAGATGTCCCCGGCCGACCCGATCGACGGCAAAGAGCCTCCGGCTGAAAAATCAGGCGGCATCCTTCGTCAGCTTGCTGCCGCATTCAGAACGAAAACGAAGAAGGAATAACCGTCATGACCTACTACGGCATCAGTAAAACATATAACCTGAATGATCCTCCGATCAAAAAAGGGGGCGAGGGCGCCATTCATACCGTGTCGGGCAGCCCGGACCTGCTTGCCAAAATTTACCTGGATCCCGGAAAGACCCCCGAACTCAAAGACAAGATTACCCTGATGGTCAAGAATCCGCCCCGGCAGGATATTCTGGATCAGATTGCATGGCCGATCGACCTTCTTTCCGATGCCAACGGGAACTTCTGCGGTTTTATCATGCCGAAGCTTTCCATTGATGTGGAACTGGGGGATGTGTACAAATATCCCGCGAAGAAAAAGATCACGCTCACCGGTGAACAGAAGGTCATTGTTGCGATCAACATCTGCCGGGTTATCACCGCCATTCACGACCTGGACTATGTATTCGGTGATTTCAACCCCTGCAATATCGGGGTGAACCTGACCACCGGGCATGTGGCGTTCTTAGACACGGACTCCTATCATATTACCGATCGGGCAAAGGGCAAGACCTACCGCTGCAATGTATGTCTGAACGGTTATGTCGCACCTGAGTTGATCGCGAAGTGCAAGAACATGGGATATGCGCAGGCCCCGCTTCCTACATTTACCAAGGAAACCGACCTGTTCGCTCTTGCCATCCATATTTTCAAGCTTCTGATGAACGGCTTCACCCCCTATAACGGGATCCCCGAGGGCGAGCGCTCCTCGACCGCATCTCCCGGGGTGGGCAACGCCGCCATTGAAATGGACCACTACTGCTTCAAAGCAGGCAACAAACCCCTGAGCGTTGCGGTTCTGCCCTTGCAGGCGTTCCCGGCAGAGGTGCAGAATCTTTTTGCGCGCGCCTTTGACGAGGGGCATCAGAATCCGGACAGGCGCCCGACCGCCCGGGAATGGGACGCCGCCTTAACAGACTATTACAAAAATCTGAAGCAGTGCAGCGCGAATCCCATGCACCATTATTACAGCAAACTCAAAACATGCCCCTATTGCGAGGCCGACCAACGGTACAATCTGACCATGAGCATGAGCTCGGTCTACGGTACATCCCAGGGCATGCCCTCCTCCTCTCAGATGAGTTTTTCGACCCCTGTAGCGCCCCCACCGGTGCCCCCGTCGCCCCCGCATGCAGCCTCCGCTCCGGGGAACGGAGCGAGCAGTCAGAATGCTCCGGCGGGCAGCACGCCCTCTGCAGTGCCTGCCGCGGGATACCGCCCGTCTTCCGGGAAATTCGCAAAAGCGATCATTGCGGGAGCGGTGGCTCTGGTGATTATATTGGGCGGGGTCTTCGGCCTTATTGCCCTTCGGAACAACAACAGGGTCAGTACGGTTGAATCGCTGATAGCCGATCTGCCGGACGATCCGCAGTATTATCTGGACTATCAGCAGGAAATCATGGACGCATACACGGCGTACCGCGACCTCAGTGCCGGGCTCCGGGATAAAGTCGGGAATGCCGACAAACTGCTCGCCTGTGTGGAGAAACTGGAGATGGAAGAAGCCTATGAAGTCCAGCAGGCCCTGCAGTTTACCGAATCGGGCAGCGGATATGCGGTCCGTGTCAAAAGCGATTATGTCCTGAAACTGACCGGAGCGGTCACCCTGCCCGCTACATACAGAGGGAAGCCTGTTACCGTGATCCCTGACGAAGCCTTTGCCGGCTGCACCGGCATTACATCGATGACGGTTCCCGATTCTGTGACCAGCATCGGCTCGGGGGCCTTTGCCGGATGCTCCGGCATGCGTGAGATCACCCTGCCCTTTGTCGGTAAGAACGCCTCGGCGCAGGGGGTGGAGGGCCGCTTCGGATACATTTTCGGAACGGATTCGTATGCAGGCGGCACACCGGTCAATTTCGGATCGAATAACGGCTGGGGTACCGCACCCTGCTATCTGCCCTCCGCTCTCACCTCCGTGACCATCACCGATGCCACCCAGCTTGCCGCCCATGCCTTCTACAACTGTGAGCAGCTGACGGAAATAGGACTCAATGCAGAGATTGCGACCATCGGAGCCGGCGCCTTCTATAACTGCGCAGGACTCACCGCAATCACCTTGCCCGGGCAAATTCAGACCATCACCGAAAGCATGCTGGAAGGGTGTTCCTCCCTGCAATCTCTCACCATCAGCGACAGTGTCCGCACCATTTCGGAGGAAGCGTTCAAGGGGTGCTACACGCTGAGCAGTGTCAACTCTTCCGTTGCAGGCGAATTTGTGATTCCTCCGACCGTAACCACCATCGGAGAGGCAGCCTTTTCAGGCTGTACGGGCATGCGGAAGATCACTCTGCCCTTTGTCGGGAAGAACGCCTCGGCGCAGGGGGTGGAGGGCCGCTTCGGGTACATTTTCGGAACGGATTCGTATGCGGGCGGCACACCGGTCAATTTCGGATCGAATAACGGCTGGGGTACCTCATCCTGCTATCTGCCCTCCGCTCTCACCGCTGTGACCATCACCGACGCCACCTATCTTGCCGCAAATGCCTTCTACAACTGTGAGCAGCTGACGGAAATAGGACTCAATGCAGAGATTATGACCATCGGAGCCGCCGCCTTCTACAACTGCGCAGGACTCACCGCAATCACCTTGCCCGGGCAAATTCAGGCCATCACCGAAAGCATGCTGGAAGGGTGTTCCTCCCTGCAATCTCTCACCATCAGCGACAGTGTCCGCACCATTTCCGAGGAAGCGTTCAAGGGGTGCTACACGCTGAGCAGTATCAACTCTTCCGTTGCAGGCGAATTTGTGATTCCTCCGACCGTAACCACCATCGGAGAGGCCGCCTTTGCAGGCTGTACGGGCATGCGGAAGATCACTCTGCCCTTTGTCGGTAAGAACGCCTCGGCGCAGAGGACAGAGGGCCGCTTCGGATACATTTTCGGAACAAATTCGTATGCGGGCGGTACATTGGTCAATTTCGGATCGGAT
Source organism: uncultured bacterium (assembly GCA_949293405.1). Classification (GTDB taxonomy): domain Bacteria; phylum Bacillota; class Clostridia; order Oscillospirales; family CAG-272; genus UBA1740. The sequence goes on from CASFDI010000078.1 coordinate 13,033, forward strand.
AACGGCTGGAGTACCTCACCCTGCTATCTGCCCTCTGCTCTCACCACCGTGATCATCACCAACGCCACCCAACTTGCCGCAAATGCGTTTTACAACTGTGAGCAACTCACGGACCTGCAGATCAACGAAGAGGCCCGGGACAATGTGGGGGCCAATGCCTTTTACAATTGCACGGAACCGGTCTACAACTGAAGAAGAACAGAAAGAACCACATCCGGAAGTCCCGAAGAGCGAAACCCTGTAAAAAATCCTGAAACAACAACAGCGTCAGCAGATCCGTTTGCTGACGCTGTTTGCTGTGTTTCGGCCTGACAGAAAAACTGCGGAAACAGGTCCGGGCCGCTTCCGCACCCTGTTCCGGGCGCGCACCGGCATGTCCCCCGCCGCCTATAACGCCCATTGAGAGGCACATTCCTGTCCCGAGCACGAGAGCCATGACGACGCCGAACGTATATGCAAAAATATTTGCCTTGCTTTTTGCCTTCATGTCCAGTTTCTTCAGAGCCAGCACCTTTGACGC
>CASFDI010000079.1 GCA_949293405.1 uncultured bacterium
TGGTCGGTCACTTCGAAGCCGCTCTCCTTGCGCATGGTCTGAATCTTGGACACCAGTTCACGCACAAACCCTTCTTCGATCAGCTCTTCGGTCAGGTTGGTATCCAGAGCAACCGTCAGGTCATGGTCTGTCAGAGAGGCATACCCGGGGGCCTGCGCAGAGGAAATCAGCAGATCTTCTTCAGAGAGGCGGATTTCACTGCCGTCGACCGACAGAGGAATCGAACCGGTTTCAGTCAGGGTATTCATCGCTTTGACCGAATCGGCGCCCGTCAGGGCGGAGAGTGCCTGCCGGATTCCGGCCAGGTGCTTGCCGTATTTGGGACCGACGGTTTTCAGCTGCGGTTTGAAGATATAGGTGATGAAAGCGCTTGCATCCGATACAAACTGAACCTTTTTGACATTCAGTTCCTGCTTCAGAATGTCGGTGTACAGAGCGGGCAGGTCAAAGTCCGCTTTGACATACATGGCGGCAAGCGGCTGGCGGGTCTTGATATTGACGGTGTTGCGCACCGCGCGGCCCAGGGCCACCACATCCAGCACCTCGGCCATATGCTCTTCCAGTCCGGTATCGATCCGGTCGGCCTCTACGGTGGGGAAGTCGCACAGATGCACACTTTCGGGTGCTGTGGGATCATTGCGGCATACCAGATTGCGGTAAATATCTTCAGCCATGAAAGGCAGCATGGGCGCAATCAGTTTCGAAAGGGTCACCAGCGTCTGGTAAAGAGTGGCATAGGCGTTGATTTTGTCCTGCGGCATGCCGGAGCACCAGTAGCGTTCACGGCAGCGGCGCACATACCAGTTGCTCAGATCATCCACAAAGCGCTCCAGAGCCCTGCAGGTCTCCGGAATCCGGTATGCATCCAGGTTCGAATCCACCTCGCCGATCAGTGTATTCAGCCGGGAGAGCAGCCAGCGGTCCATCACCGACAGGGAGCCGTCCTCTGCCTTGTGCACGGCGGGATCGAATCCGTCGATGTTCGCGTACAGCACAAAGAAGGCGTAGGTGTTCCACAGAGTGGAAATGAATTTGCGCTGGCCCTCCACCACTGCTTTTTCATAGAAGCGGTTGGGCAGCCACGGAGCGCTGTTGGAGTAAAAATACCACCGGATTGCATCGGCTCCATAGGAGGCGAGCGCCTGGAAAGGATCAACCGCATTGCCTTTGGACTTGCTCATTTTCTGACCGAACTCGTCCTGTACATGTCCCAGCACAATAACATTGCGGTAAGGAGAACAGTTGAAAAGCAATGTGGAAATCGCCATCAGGGAATAGAACCATCCGCGCGTCTGGTCGACCGCTTCGGAGATGAAATCGGCGGGGAACTGCTGGGCGAACAGATCCTTGTTTTCGAAGGGGTAGTGGTGCTGGGCAAAGGGCATGGCGCCCGAGTCAAACCAGCAGTCAATCACTTCGGGAACCCGGTGCATAACGCCGCCGCAGACCGGACACTTGATGGTCACCGCGTCGATATACGGGCGGTGCAGTTCAATGTTCTCCGGGCAGTTGTCGCTCATGCGGCGCAGCTCTTCAATCGACCCTACCGAATGGCGGTGACCGCAGGAGCATTCCCAGATGTTGAGCGGTGTGCCCCAGTAGCGGTTACGGCTGATGCTCCAGTCCTGCACATTTTCAAGCCAGGCGCCGAAGCGTCCTTTTCCGATGCCCTCCGGGATCCAGTTGACCGTATTGTTGTTGGCAACCAGGCGGTCGCGCAGATCGGTCATGCGGATGTACCAGGAGTCGCGCGCATAGTAGAGCAGAGGGGTATCGCAGCGCCAGCAGTGGGGGTATTCGTGCTCATAGTTGGGAGCGGCAAACAGCAGTCCGCGCTCCTTGAGATCGGCCAGGACCATCGGGTCCGCCTTCTTGACAAAGACGCCGGGCCATTTGGTCTCCTTGGTCATGCAGCCCTTCGGGTCCACATACTGGACAAAGGGCAGACCGTATGCTTTTCCGACCCGGGCGTCGTCTTCGCCGAATGCGGGCGCAATATGCACCACGCCGGTACCGTCGGTCAGCGTCACATAGGTGTCACAGACCACATAGTGCGCCTTTTCTTTTACATGCGCAGGATAAAGCGGCTCGTATTCGGTGTGTTCCAGTTCCCGTCCGGCAAAGGTCCGGCACACGGTATAGGGGGTCTCCCCGAACAGGGAAGGCACCAGCGCCTGCGCCAGAATGAAGGTTTCCTCTCCCACGCGGATCTGCACATACGTTTCGTCCGGATGAACGCAGAGCGCCACATTGGAGGGCAGCGTCCAGGGAGTAGTGGTCCATGCCAGGATATAGTCATCGGTATGGCCGGCCAGGCGGAACTTCACGACAGCGGATTTCTCCTTGACCGTCTTATATCCCTGCGCCACTTCCTGCGCGGAAAGCGGCGTGCCGCAGCGCGGGCAGTAGGGAACAATCTTGAAGCCCTTGTACAGCAGGCCGTGATCCCAGATCTGCCGCAGCGCCCACCACTCGGATTCGATATATTCGTTGTGGTAGGTGACATACGGGTGTTCCATATCTGCCCAGAAGCCCACCCTTGCGGAAAAATCTTCCCACATGCTCTTGTACTTCCAGACACTTTCCTTGCACTTGGCAATAAAG
>CASFDI010000080.1 GCA_949293405.1 uncultured bacterium
TTTGATCCGGTGGATACAGTTTCAGATGCATCAACTCGTGGACAATCACTTCCTCCGGGTTTTCCTGGCTGGGATTCACCCCATTCAACAGAAGAATCGCCTTTTTGTCGTCACAATCCACCTTGAAATCTCCTGTTTTGCGCCAGGAAGAATCCTCTACCCATTCCAGTTTTATGTCCCAATCAGGCACAAGGCGCAGCTTCTGAACCCATTTTTCAAAAAGTTTTTCTGCATATTTTCTGTCAAACATTGTCTCATCCCCTTTTCTTATGCATCTCGCAGATCATCCGTCCGACTGATTCATATTATACAGAATGGGCACCGGATTTCAAGAGGTTTGCCGAGGGATATCCGGTCTGAATGTATCTTTTTATGAAGAAAGCCCAATCAGGCCGCTTTTCCGGAGCCCGGCACATCCCACATCATCATGCCTACCCATTCGTTTTACATTTTCGCGTGTTTTTGCTTTTGCTGAGGGGGGTTGTAACGCATTCAGCCCCCGCTGGGCAATGAGCTTCCGGAAACGAACAACGGCATCCAGCCAAGGCTGCATGCCGTTGTTCGTTTTGCTCCAAACCTGTTTAACAGAGGTGCAATGGTAGTTTTTGATGATTCACGGTCTTACGGATACTCCGCTGAACCCCGGCTTTTTACGGCTCAATAACGGTAAAACATCCCTCTTGCCTGAGCGCTTCCTTCAGATGTATCAGCAGCCGTTCGGTGTCGGCAAGGAAGGCATCGTGCCGCGCGCCGGCGTAGTGTGTCAGAAGACGGTCGGAGCGGTCGGTAGGGGACAGATGATAGATCCCGAGCTCGGACAGCTGGGAGGAGAAAAGTCCCCGGCCGGACAGGGGCAGCTCGGACAGCAGGGAACAGAAGCGTTCCGCCTCCTCGCCCACCACCCGGTTGATACCGTCCTTGTTGTATTTCTCTCCCAGAATCGCAAAGAGCAGCCAGCGGTAAGGCGAAAAGCCCTGCCGGCTCCAGAAGAGCGAGTCGGATGCACCGAACACCCCGGTGAAAGCGCCCGCGCAGACCTCGACCGTTTCGCAGGATTCTGCTTCCTCCGGAGTCAGAATACCGGCGGGGTCGGTGGGATCCGGGACGGTTTCATCGGCCGGAATGGGGGAGAGCCGGGTGGCGCCGTATTCTTCGATATCGTCGAAATACTCGTCCAGCATGGCGAAAAGCGTGCCGTCCTCAATGATTTTTTCAAAGGGGATCAGTTCGATCCGGCGCAGAAGCAGGGTGTCGGGCGTGCGCACCAGCGGATAGGAGAGACTCATCTGCGTCGGGTCAACATCCGGATTGGCCGTGTAGAGAACCTGCCCGTCGCAGACCACATCGATACACAGTTCACTTTCATATCCGTAAGCGAATTTGGTCTGCTGATCGGGAAGAGTGTACGGACGGCGGATGCTCAGGGAAAGCGATACGCCCAGGTCTTCGGCCACCTGCTGCGCCTCGGAAAAATCGGGGTCCGCCTGAAGCAGGGAGAGCGCGGTTTCCTCATGTGCGAGGAGCAGGTCGTTGGTCATGGAACGGTAGGATTTGAGCATGTCTGACACCTTTCTCCGCGGCGCCGCGGACCGGAATAGTAACTTTATTATAACAGATTATAGCCACAAAGGCAACCGGTTTTGCACATAAGAGGCAGAAACGGTCTCCTCCCGGTATGCACGGGCGGGGAGTAGACCGTCTCCCGGCCGGCTCCGGGGATACTGCAGCAGGCGGGGGCTTCACGCCTGTCCCTGTCCGGCAGGTTCTGTCAGCGACCGGGGTGTCACCGGAACCGCCTCGCCCAGAGGCAGTGAGTAAATCAGCACCCGGTCGGGGTCTTTCCCGAAAATATGGCGGCATGCGGCGGCGTAATAGGACAGCTGCAGCCCGTGCCGTGCGTTAAAGAAGGCGCGCTGTGCGGCCGTATCGCCGTACAGGTGCTTCGGAATGCGGTCGGTCTTGTAATCGAAGAGGGTCAGCGCGCCGTCCTCTTCTTCCATAATGCCGTCCATGACGCCCTGTACCAGCAGGAATTCATCCCGGAGCACTTCCCGCAGGGCCGGGTCGGCGGTAAATGAGGCGGCAGGCAGGCGTACATGAAACCGGAATTCCCGGCGCAGGCGACGCGCCCGGCGGATCCGTCCGAAAAAGGCGCTGGTACGGAACCGTTCCAGCTCGTCCAGCCGTACCTCAGCGGCAGATTCGGCATCCAGAAAACCCGCGTCGGTCAGGCGGCGCACCTCGGCGTCAGCGCCCCCGCGGTACAGGGCGTCAAAGTCGCAGAACTGCAGAACGCAGTGGGTGGCGGTCCCTTTCCGTGCGGCCCCTTTGGGATCGGTTCCGCCCAGCACACGCGGCAGCAGAGGGGCTTCGGAATCGGAGGAGACCTCGGGCAGGGGGGCGCCTTCACTCTGGTCCAGTACTTCCGGATAGAGCCGGGACACCGACAACTTGCCCGGAATGCGGCGCAGATAACGCCGCGGGTAGGAAAAGGAAAAGAGGTCCTGCAGCCGTTGTGTCAGAGCAGAATCTTCAACCGGCGTATCATCCGGCACATCGGAGAGGGACCCGGTGTGCATCCCGTCGGCGGTGCCTTCCTGTCTGTCGACGGCCTGCCGTGCCTCAGGGGTCTGACCGGGGATGCCGGGTGTGTCGGCTTCGGGATAGCAGAGTTGCATGTCTTCGCTTCCGGTTCCCGCCCCGCAGGCGCACATCAGGAGAGCGGCGTGTGAGTCCGCCCGGTACAGGCGGTATGCGGTCAGGGGGGTATCGGCGTCGCGCTGCGCGTTCCGCGCCCGCGATGCCGGCACGGTTCCCGTGACATACAGGCGCTCGCGCGCCCGGGTCAGCGCCACATAGAGCAGGCGCATTTCTTCTTCGGCTGCAGCGCGTTTCTGCTGCGCCGCGATGGCATAGGTTACCGGGTTTGACATCCGGGCAAACCCGGTCTCATCGCGCAGTTTCATCCCCACTCCCAGCGTGGAAGAGAAGAGCAGGGGACGGTTGCGGTCTTCGCGGTTGTAGAGGGTGCCGGTACCGCTGACAAAGCACACCGGGAACTCCAGTCCCTTGGAGGCATGCATGGTCATGATCCGCACCGCGTCCTCCCCCAGCGCCCCTCCGGGCGCCGGCAGTTTCTTTCCCGCCTTGATGATCTGACCGATATAAGCAATAAAGCTGTACAGCCCGCGGAAGCCCGAAGACTCGAACTGCAGGGCAAAGCGGTACAGTTGCATCAGGTTTTCCCGGCTGGAGGCGTTGCCCAGGGCAGGCAATCCGGTTTCCCGGTACAGGTTCCACAGCAACCGGTCGGCTGCAAGGCCTTCCGCCTGGCGTCGGAACTGCTCCAGCTGAGTCAGAAAGGTTTGCCCCTGTGTGAAATCGGGGTGCTTGTTACAGTAGGTGCACAGCGCGTCGTACAGAGGCAGTGAGGAGTCTTCTTCCTGCCGGATCTCGGCAAGGCGGTCAGGGGTCACGCCGAACAGAGGCGAGCAGAGAACCCCCGCCAGATAGACATCCCGCCGGGGGTTGTCCACCGCGTTGAGCAGGCAGAGCGCAAGCATGACCTCAGGGGAGAAAAACAGATTGGTCTCCTCGGCGGTGACCGCTGCAATCCCCTGCTCGGCCAGGGCGGCAAGCCAGAGCGGGATACGGGTCTTGTTGCGCAGAAGGATCGCGATATCAGACGGGCGCAGGGGCGAGCCGTCGTTGCGGTGCTCCGTGCGGATCAGCCGGGCAATCTCCTGTGCGACATAGCGCATTTCCGGGGTAATGGGCAATCCGGGCTGCGGCGCCTCTGCGGGGTCGTCCGCTTCGTCCTCCTCTGCCCCGCTCCCGGTGCGCACAAACCATCGCACCACGGGCATCCGGTCGGGTACATCGGGCGGATTGCGTTTGCCGAAAATCAGCCGGTCGGCCTCTTCATAACCGATACTGCCTCCCGCCAATCCCAGCACCCGGTCAAAGACCGCATTGACAAAGTCGACAATTCCCTTGTCGCACCGGAAATTGGTGCTCATGAAATGCGCCGCGGCAGGAGCGCCATCATCACCTCCCAGAGGCGGAAAGGCACGGCGCAGGGCGGCAAAAATCGAAGGATCCGCCCGCCGGAACGAATAGATGCGCTGTTTGATGTCTCCTACCATAAACCGGTTGCGCGGGGTGGACAGGTGCTCGAATATGGCGTGCTGCACCGGATTGATGTCCTGGTATTCGTCAATGTAGACGGCGCGGAAGCGTGCGGCTTCCTCCCGTGCCAGGGGGGAAGAGGTGCCGTCGGGATTGGTGAGCAGCCGCAGGGTATACAGTTCAAGGTCGGCGTAATCACACAGCGCCCGCCGGCGCTTTTCCGCATCGAAGCGGGCGGTGAATGTATCCATGAGGCGTGAGAGAATCTTCGAGGCGTCTGCGAGTGTGGCCAGCGCCGCTCCCCAGGCGGGCGCGTCGTAGGAGAACCAGCCCTCTTTCCAGTTCTTCAGATCTTCCTTGAAGGAGTCGCGCACGGTGCGCGCCTGCTCGGTTTCATCACACCGCGCGGCACGCCCCAGGACTGGCGGCGTGTAGGAGAGCAGTGCCTGCCGCAGGGGCGTGTAACCGGTCGCCGCTGCCTTCAGCGCCCCGTCCAGAAACACCAGGTCGCGCGTGAAGGCAGGCTCGTAGGCGGCATGCGCCGCTTCATTGCCTGCAAGGCGCTCCATGGCGCGTGACAGCTGCTCCCGGTGGTGCTGCAGTGCCGCCACGGTTTCCCCGATCAGTTCGTGCCCCCAGGGGGAGGATTCCGGAGCGGTTGCGGCATGCGCGGTCATCTGATCGGCAAAACCGGCCAGTACGCCGGTGCGTTCGGGGAAGCTCTCGCACCGCTGATAAAGCCCGATCAGGTGTTCGCTGAGCAGCCCCTGGGTGCGCGCCCCGATCAGCAGTTCGGAAAAAGAGCAGAACGCGTCGGCATCTGCGATCCCCGGCTCCTCTCCGGCGAAACAGCGCTCCAGGAGGTTTTCCATAATTTCCTGCATCAGCAGATGACGCTCGCTGTCCTCGGGAATGCGAAAACCCGTCGACAGCCCAAGCATGCCGGCGTGTGAGCGCAGAAAAGAACTGCAGAAGGCGTCAATTGTACAGATGGCGGCGGTGGGGAGCAGGGCCTGCTGCCGGGCGAGATGCCGGTTGAGCGGGTCGCGCTCCAGCGCTGCGGTGACCGCGTCCGCAATGCGCTCGCGCAACTCGGCCGCCGCAGCGTTGGTGAAGGTGACTACCAGCAGCTCAGAGACATCGACCGGATCGTCCGGGTCGGTGATCGAGGCAATAATGCGTTCGGTCAGGGTGGCGGTCTTTCCCGATCCGGCGGCGGCGCAGACCAGCAGGGTCCGGCTGCGCTCCCGGATGGCGGCAAGCTGAGCGGGAGTAGGCTGAAATGCCATGGCGCCTCCTTTCAGGACTGTCCGGACGAAAACTGCCGGATCGGTTTGATGGCGGGGCCGTCATCGTAGGTGCGTACCTCGCCCAGAGCAAAAAAGCCGGTCCCGTCGTACAGGCGCACCCGGGTATCCGGGGGGAACGACTGCCGGATTTTGTATAGATAGATCTGCTGTCCCGCATGAGCCAGACGGGCATAGAAATCGGGCAGTGTCACCGCCGGCAGGTCGGAAAACAGCGAATCAACCGGACGGATGTGCGCAGCGCGCTGTTCTGCGCTCTCCCCGGCAAGCTGATCCAGTGTTACCGCATCCGAAAGGGTGAATCCCGCGGCGCCCGCCCGGCACAGGTCGGTCATCACGGCGCCGCAGCCCAGGGCCTGTCCGATGTCGGCGCACAGCGTGCGGATATAGGTGCCCTTGGAGCAGCGGACATCCAGCGCCCATTCCCGGTCGGTCAGTTGGGTGGGGGTCAGGTCATAGACCGTAATGGGACGGGCCTGCCGGTCCACCGTGATACCGCGGCGCGCAAGATCCACCAGCTTTTGCCCTCCTACCTTGAGTGCGGAATACATGGGGGGCACCTGCATCAGATCACCGGTAAAGCAGGAGAGGGCACGCAGTACCCGGTCCGAAGAAGGAATATTCTCCGAGCGGGAGAGCACGGTGCCGGTGATGTCCTGGGTGTCGGTCGAGAGTCCCAGACGCATGATGGCAATATAGTGCTTGTCCTGCTCGGTCAGAAAAGCGCTTGCCTTGGCGGCACGCCCCAGCAGTACCGGCAGCACGCCGGTAGCCAGCGGGTCCAGCGTACCGGTGTGCCCGGCTTTGTCTGCGCCCACCAGATGGCGCACCCTGGCCACCGCGGTGTGCGAGGTCATGCCGGCGGGTTTGTTCAGTATCAGAAGTCCGTTGATGTCCATATCGGCTCCTTTGCTTTTTCAGAGGTAGACACGCCGTACACGCCCGGAAAGACGGGTCAGCAGTTCATACGGGATGGTGTGGGTATGTGCGGCAAGACTGTTCAGCTGCCCGGGGGTTCCCCCGAACAGTTCCACTGCACAGCCGGCCGGGCAGGGACGGGGGCTGTATGCCATGCAGAAATCCATGCAGACCGGCGCCAGCAGGGTCAGCGGCACTCCGTCATGGAAAAACCGGTACCCCTCCGCACAGCGCGGCAACCCATCGGCATACCCCACCGCAAGAGTAATCAGAAAACCGTCTTCATCCACCGTCCGGCATGCCCCGTAGCCTACCGTCTCGCCGCGCCGGACCGTCCGGCACTGTGCTACCCGGGCGTGCAGGGTCAGCGCGGGGATCAGCCCGGGATCGCGTGCGCCCGCAGGGGTATAGCCGTACAGGCCCAGCCCGGGCCGCACATGAGTACACCCGCAGCCGCCGCAGCAGAGCAGTCCGCCGGTCGCGCACAGATGCGTGCAGGGGATCCGGCATCCGGCATCCGACAGGGCATTCCGGAACGAAGTAAACAATTGTATGCTTTTTTGCGTGGCTTCGGGGCATTCCGGCGCGGGCAGATGCGAAAACAGCCCGGTCGGTTTCAGCCCGGGCAGAGCCGCGATATCCAGCGCATCACGGACGGAGCGGGGGAGACCGAGCGGCAGACCCAATCTGCCCATGCCGCAATCGGTTTTCAGATGGACCGGCAGCACGCGTCCGGCACGGCGCGCAAAGGCTGCGAGCGCTTCGGCATAGGCGACTTCATGGACAGTCTGCACCAGGGTTCCGGTCAGCAGCAGAGGAAACTGCCCGGGCGGGGTTGGACCCAGGATCAGCACGGCGGCGTCCGGCAGTACGGCGGTCAGTTCTGCGGCCTCCTCAGCGCTGGCCACAGCAAACAGACGGGCTCCCGCGTGCTGCAGTGCTTCTCCGACGCGGCGGGCGCCGTGGCCGTAGGCGTCTGCTTTAAGTACGGGGATAACGGCAACCCCCGCTCTGTCGGCCAGCATGCGGTAGTTGCCGGCAATACGGTCAAGGTCGATTGTTGCACGGACCCGGCAGTCAATGGTTTCCACGGCATTTCCTCCTTACGCTTGCGCAAGGACAGTATATGCCGGGTGGGCGTTTCAGGTCAGCGGCGCCTGGTCAGAATACCTGCGCCGCAGCACAGCAGGAAAATGACAAGATCGGTGACCACCACAGTGGCGCCGACCGGTGTTTCAAACAGGATGGAGGCGAGGATGCCCAGAGCGGCGCCGCAAACCGAAAAAATCACCGCCGCAAGGGTGACCGTACGGAAGGTCTTGCATATCCGCATGGCCGAAAGCGCCGGCAGGACCACCAGGGCGGAAATCAGCAGCGCTCCTACCAGATGCATGGAAATGACCACCACGACTCCGGTGAGCACCGCGAGCCCGAGATTGTAAAGGGATACCCGGATCCCCGCCGATGCGGCAAAATTCTCGTCAAAGGTGATGGCGAAAACCCGCGGGTAGAAGAGCAGGAAGCACCCTGCCGCGAACAGAGAGAGAAACAGGGAGAGCAGCAGGTCCGCCCTGCCCAGATTGAGAATGGAGGAAGAGCCGAACAGGGCGTCGCACGCATCTGCATTGACATTGGCAGTACCGGAGCGCTGCAGGGCGAGATAACCGATTGCCAGCGCTCCCACCGAGAGCATGGCGATGGCGGCGTCCCCTTTGACCGCGGCGGACTGACCAAGACGCAACAGCAGAACCGCAGCAAGAACCGTGACCGGAAGCACCACCGCCATAGGTGCTACCATACCGGTGGCAGTGGCTACCGCCATGGCCCCGAAAGCCACATGCGAGAGCCCGTCCCCGATCATGGAGCAGCGTTTGAGAACCAGCGGCACGCCCAGCAGTGCGGCGCACAGCGCTACCAGAATGCCTACAGCCAGTGCGTAGCGCACAAAAGGGAAGGAAAGATAATCGGCAAGAGTGGACAGAGCTTCAGTCATGGCGGTGTTCCTCCGTTGCGGCGCCGTCCTGCCGGATCCCCGCGCGCACATACGCGTCCCGGGTACCGAAAAAGAGCGGTACATGTGCCAGGTGCAGAATATGGGATGCATAGCGGACGGCCGCCGGAATGTCGTGGGAAACCATGATCACGGTAATGCCGGAGTCCCGGTTGAGCCGGGCGATCAGCCGGTACAGCTCATCGGTGGCATGCGGGTCAAGGCCGGCGGTGGGTTCATCCAGCAAAAGCAGGGTCTGTGCCGCGCACAG
>CASFDI010000081.1 GCA_949293405.1 uncultured bacterium
CAAGGCGGTGCAGGAAGAATTCGCTTCCTGTAATGTCTACGCCCGTCCCGCCTGCCGGGACTGCTGGGCAAAACTGTACTGCTCAGGGGGTTGCGCCGCCAATGCATACCATGCCTCCGGCTCGGTGCGCGGCGTATATGAGCAGGGCTGTATCCTGTTCCGTAAACGCATGGAATGCGCCATCATGGTGGCGATCGCCCGCACGCTCCGGAGCGGAGAAAACGAATGAATACGCCGCTGTGCAACTTTGTGCGCGCATATGCAGAACGGCAGGCATTGCGCCTGCACATGCCCGGCCATAAGGGGCGCGGGATTGCAGGTGCGGCGTACGACATCACCGAGATCCCGGGAGCGGACACACTGTACCGGGCGCAGGGGGTTATCCGGGAGAGCGAACGGAATGCATCGGAGCTTTTCGGCTCACACACCTTTTATTCTACGGAGGGATCCTCGCTCTGTATCCGGGCCATGCTGCAACTGATTGCACAGTATGCGCGGCGCTGTGGCCGCGCACCGCGCATTGCTGCGGCGCGCAATGTGCACCGCACTTTTCTCAGCGCGGCGGCTCTGCTGGACCTGCCTGTCTGCTGGCTGGAAGCGGAACGCTGCACTGCTTATCTTTCCTGTACCGTCACAGCCGAACGGTTAGAGGAGTTCCTTGTACGGCAGGAAGAGATGCCTGTTGCCGTGTATCTCACCAGTCCGGATTACCTGGGGAATATGTCTGCTATCCCCTCCATTGCACTGGTCTGCCATCGCTATGGAGTTCTGCTGGCAGTGGATAATGCGCACGGTGCCTATCTGAAGTTCTTACCGGAATCGCTCCACCCGATTGACCTTGGGGCCGATCTCTGCTGTGATTCCGCCCATAAGACGCTGCCCGCCCTGACGCCCGGGGCATATCTGCACATCTCCCATAATGCTCCCCGCTCGTTCGCAGAGCAGGCTGAGGAGGCACTGGCTCTGTTTGCTTCTACCAGCCCGTCCTATCTGATCCTGCAGTCTCTTGATGCGCTCAATGCGCAGCTGGCAGGGGCTTATCCCGGTCGTCTGGCGGCCTTTCTGAAGGTGCTTGAGCAGTGCAAGAGGCGGCTTGCGGCACACGGCTTTCCCCTGATCGGGCAGGAGCCGATGAAGCTGACGCTACAGACCCGGCCGTACGGATACAGCGGAACAGCGCTTGCCGCCCTGCTGGAACAGCAGGGGGTGTACAGTGAATTTTCGGATCCGGATTTCCTGGTGCTGATGGCCTCCCCCGACAACCGGGAGGACGAAATGGCCCGCCTGACCGATCTGTTGCTTTCGGTTCCGCGTCTGCCTGCATTGCCGGATGCCGCGCCGGTGTGTCTTCCGGGAGAGCGGGTCCTGTCGATCCGGCAGGCGATGCTTGCTCCGCATGAAACCGTTCCGCTCCGCGTGGCCTGCGGCCGTATTCTGGGGGATGCTTCGGTATCCTGTCCGCCCGCGGTTCCGATTCTGATCTGCGGGGAACGGATCAGTGAGGAGGCACTTGCCTGCTTCTCCTATTACGGGGTGGAGCACATTACTGTAGTTGCGGAAGATTGAGGGGAGCCGGGACTGCTTCCGGAAGATGCGGACGGCACCTGCCGGTCCTCTTGTTTGCCCTCTTTTTCCTCTGATGCCTTTGAGAACCGCCGGCTCACCGGCGGTTTTTTTCATGGAGGGCGGCTTGAAACGCACTACCCGGTATGCTATAATAAGGGCGGCTTATATGTGAAAGGAGAAGCAGACCATGCAGACGAATCACACCGACCCCGCCCGCCTTCTGCGGGCCTGGGAACGCCCGGAGATTTCTTCCGTCGGTCGGGAGGCGGCACATGCGCTCTGGCACGCCTATCCGTCCCGGGAGGCAGCACTGCACGCCGAAGAATCGCCGAACCGTGTTTCCCTCAACGGAATATGGCAGTTCCGGCTCTATGACTCTCCCGATCTTGTACCCGAAAACTTCTGCCTTCCGGATGCAGAACGGGAGGGGTTTTCCGACATAACCGTGCCGGGAAACTGGGAAACGCAGGGGTACGGCGAACCGATCTATACCAATGTGGAGATGCCCTGGCCGGATGACGGGGATCTGCCGCACCGCATCCGCCCCTCTTCTGCATCATCCGGCACAGTGGTTAATCCTCCGCTGATCCCACGGGAAAACCCCACAGGAGCTTATATACGCCGGTTTGATCTTCCGGGACAGATGCAGGTGAAAGAGGTGTTTTTGCATTTTGAAGGAGTGGAAACCGCCTTCTGCCTCTGGGTCAACGGTGAGGAAGTCGGATATTCCGAGGACAGCAAACTCCCGGCCACCTTCCGCGTTACACCCTTTGTACATGCCGGAGAGAACACCGTTGCGCTGATGGTGCTGCGCTTCTCCAAGAGCAGTTATCTGGAAGATCAGGATTACTGGTCGCTGTCCGGAATTTTCAGGAATGTCTGGCTGATTGCGAAGCCGCAGATGCATATTGCCGATTACCGGGTATGGGCCCGGCCTGATTTCGGGTGCGGCGGCGGGGAAGCGGTCGCGGAAGTAAGTGTGTCGCGTATGCCCGGGTATGCCGATTGCCGGGTGCAGTTTTCCCTGTATGATCCCTGCGGCGCAATGGTATGCGAGGGGGAGAGCGGAGTACAGGCG
>CASFDI010000082.1 GCA_949293405.1 uncultured bacterium
TGTTCTGCTTGCCGCTGACGGGCAGCCGGACAGGGAAGGCAAACCGGAAGGCGCGGCGCATGCAGGAGAAACAATCCCCAGAGCGAATTGTCATCCCGATTATGCCGCCTGTGAATATCCCGGCACTACTTTTCGCAACACCGCGCCGGCGTGACCGGAATGCCTTCACCGATGTGCCCGGGGTGCCTTTACGGACGGACGCATTGGTGATGCTCCGACCATCTCGGCGATCTTCAGGTGATGGAGTGGCAACGCTTCCGCCGACGCCCTCAGCGGCGCCGTCAAGGTGCTTCCGGCGCTGACGGATGACGCGTTCAAGCTCCACCCGGGTGCATGCGGGCAGACTGCTGCGGGAGAAGACTGCAGAACCGACGCCCCCGGTACAGGGAAAAGTTACGGATCATAGAAGGATGTGCGGGACAGCAAAGCCGATACTGTCAGACTGCAGGAACATGGAGCAGCAGGGAATGTCGGCGTGTGGGGAAGTACTGTGCAGGTGCAGGAAGCGCAGACAGCGTCGGAAACGGAAAGTGGGGGCAGGTGGCATTTGCCATTCTGCCCCACTGCAGCGGGATCGGGGAATTCAGGGCCGGACCGGTTGGACGCCGGTGGCGGCCATTCTGTTTCTGATCAGATGCAGCATACCGGTTGCAAACGAAATCAGCGCCCCGTCGGATGCCGTCATCTCTCCTTCGCCTGCATAGCAGGCGAGCGCCTCTGAAACGATGGGCAGAAGCTCCGGGGGCAGGTGGGATTGCGCCCACAGGCCGCCGTCCCGTTTGGAGAGGCAGCCGCCGTCGGTCAGAAAAGCCAGGACCCGGCACAGATTCAGAACCGTATAGACGGGTTGCCTGACAATATCTGTTCGTGCCTGCTCAATGTCAGAAAAGATACTGTCTGCGTAATCCTGCCGCGGAACTTCGGAGAACACCTGCCGGATCTCCTCGCCATACAGGACCATGCCGTACTTCCGGATGACGGTGAAATGTGCGGCCAGGTCTTTATCCACCCCGCCGCTCGTCCTGACATATGCGGCAGGATCGCAGAGATAGCGCTGCAGGTGCATCGGAGAAAAATGCAGCTCATACGGCGTCGGATACACAAAGGCCGTGCAGTACTCTTTTTTCACCACGCTGATTTCCAGGCCTTTTGCCGGGGCGAGCCGGTTCAGGGCAACGATCTGCCGCATCAGAGACAGTTTTTCGGAATCGGTGATTTCACCGTCGGTTACCACGATCAGGTCGATATCGCTTTTCTTCGGATGGAAGCATCCCATTGCCAGCGAACCGTGCAGGTAAATTCCGGTCAGCCGCTCCCCGAGTATCACTCTGGTAAAAGAAACCAATTGATCAAGCAAAGTCTGGTATTGCATGATGACACTCCGATTCAGTTGATAAGTTGATGAGGTGGTTTTACGGCCGGAGAGATAAAAGAACCGCCGTCCTTCCGGAAGGCACGCGCGTGTCTACCGACCTATACGGCGGCGCCGCTGCGCCCCGCTGTTTGACCGGGACGCTGTGCCCGCGGTATCTGGGCGCGGCCCCGGCGCAGCGTTGCACGGGCTTCTGAAGCACCGGTCAGTTCAAGTATAGCACAAACCGGAATATAAGACAAGGAGATGATGCCGTTTCCGGTCATGCGGGGCCTTTGGGCTCTGCGGCTGCTCAATGCCGCGATCTTGTTCAGGCGGCGGGACTGGCGCCGGCGAGCTCCGGATGGTAACCGGGGACAGCAAACCACACCGATCGGTCAGAAACCCGGACATAAAAAGAACGCTGAACCCGAAACAATGGGTTCGGCGTTACGCCGTAAAGAGGGACTGAAAAAGATGCCGGCTATGGACGCGGAAAGTTGGTGACCTTAACCCTCTGCAGATGAGACTGCGCTCATGATTTGAACTCACATCAATTCTTTTTTCATCATGATCGTGTCACCATGCTCTGATATTTTGTGAAATCCTGCTTTTTCATATAAACGGATAGGACCCGCACAGTCCCATTCATATCTTTCACTGCGTTTGACGGGAAAAGCTACCACTGAAGCATACTTGTTTGTCTTTGCATCCAAGATAACTTTATTTAAAAGAGCAGTGGCTATACCTTTACCTCTGTATTCAGGAGCTATTTCAAAGCAAACAACAGCAATTCCGCGTTTCGGTATGGGGGAATAAAAGTGAACATCAGAATATGGGTCACTTGGAAAACTCGCTCTGTCATTAGCATTGCACCAGCCAACGGATATGCCATCAGCATACGCTAAATACCCACAAAGCGCACCGGTTTCAATTTGTTGCTGAGCTACATTTTTACACAGCGGACCAGGGTCAGTATCGCGAGTATTCTCCATCAATTTTTTTCCTTGCTCTTTTGACAATTGATACATCTGACAATAACATCTGTAAGGAGAATTGTCAGTAAAAGCACGATTGTCAAAGAAATCAAAATAATCTGCTGATAGTTCCGCTGTAAG
>CASFDI010000083.1 GCA_949293405.1 uncultured bacterium
CGGCGGCGGGATCGGCACGATGAATCCTAAGAGTCATGCCGTCATGACCGGCGGGACCGTGACCGGCAACCATGCGAGGAAGAGCGGCGGCATCCGGGTCTGGTCGGGCAGCTTTGAATTCCGGGGCGGGACCGTGACCGGAAATACTTCAATAGAATGGTATGGCAATGTCGAGGCCGGTCCCTATGCACGGGTGACGGTGACCGGCGGCTTCTTCGGAGCGGACGCCTTTTCAGTGACTACACAGGGCGATGATACCGGAGAGCTGATCATCTCGGGCGGATCCTTCACGGAGGATCTGCAGACCTATATTGATGCGGGGTATGTTGCTGCCGGTTATCAACCGGAACCGTCCGGAATACCGGAATATCCGTATACATTGATCGAAAAGGAGCATCACTGCGACAACGGAACCTTCACAACTGTGCTGACCTCTGCCGGTGGAACACTGACCGACGGCAGTTATTTCCTGCAGGGTGATCTGGTCCTGGAAAACGATCTGACCGTGACCGGGACCGGGACGGTGACCCTGTGCCTGAACGGATACCAACTGACGGGCACCGGCGGCGGGTCTGTGATTACGGTATCGAAGGGTGCCAGTCTCACCCTGTGCGACTGCATGGGGGACAGTGAGCTGCCGGAGCATCAGCACGCGTATTATGCGGATGGCGACGGCGTATATGTGTTTGACAACGGGCAGGAGGGCTGGCAGGCGGCGTATGAGGCGGCGGAGCAGAAAGGCGTGATCCGCGGCGGCGTCATCACGGGCGGCAATTCCTGGACCGGCGGCGGAATGGAAGTCACCGATGCGGAACTGACGATCACCGGCGGCACGATAGCGGGCAACCGCACCAATACATCAGGAGGAGGTCTGCGTATATCCGATTCTGTACTGAATCTGGAAGGCGGGACCGTGACCGGCAACTATGCGCAGAACGGCGGCGGGATCGGTACTCTCGGTGATAATCAGACGGTCATGAGCGGCGGTACTGTGGCAGACAACAGGGCGCAAACCGGCGGCGGCATCTATGCCTGGTCGGGCAACTTTGAATTTTCGGGCGGGACCGTGACCGGAAATACTACAATTTCAACTTCAAGGTTCGGCGGCGTCGAGGTTGGCCCCTTTGCACAGGTGAAGGTGACCGGCGGCTCCTTCGGAACGGACGCCTTTTCAGTGACTATACAGGGCGATGATATCGGAGAACTGACCATCTCGGGCGGCGCCTTCGAAGAGGATCTTCAGAGTTACCAGGAAAAGGGATATATTGCACCCGGCTTTAAGTACGGAACGCTGGCGGAGGGCGATACCTACCGGTATGTTGTAGTCCCTGAAGCGTATCATGTATGCGCATGCGGGATATCCGATACCGCGCTGCGCGCCGATACAACCACTCTGACCGACGGTATTTATTTCCTGTCGGGCGACCTGGTCCTGGAAAACAATCTGACCGTGACCGGGACGGTGACCCTGTGCCTGAACGGATACAAACTGACAGGCAACGGAAACGGACCCGTGATTACGCTCGCATCGGGAGCAAGTCTGACTCTGTGCGACTGCATGGAGAACAGCGAACTGCCGGAGCATCAGCATGCGTATTATGCGGACAGCGAGGGCGTATATGTGTTCGACAACGGACAGGAGGGCTGGCAGGCGGCGTATGAGGAGGCGGAGCAGAAGGGCGTGATCCGCGGCGGCGTCATCACGGGCGGCAGCGCCTCGGAGGGCGGCGGTCTTTACATCGGGCAGAACGCGAGTTTTAAGATGCTGGGCGGCTCCATTGCGGGGAACCGGGCGTCCGGACGCGGCGCAGGTATTGCTATCGACGACCAAGGGACGGCACTTCTGAGCGGCGGCACGATCGCAGGCAATGTAAGTCAGGACTCCGGCGGCGGAATCGGGGTTGTCTCAATCTGGCACAACACCATCACCATTACTCTTGACGGCACTGTCATCACCGATAATACCGCGAACAACGGCGGCGGAATATATTCCACAGCAGGAGGAACAATTGTCATCACCGGCGGGGCCATTACCGATAACCGTGCGATCGGAGCGACTGACGGCTACGGCGGCGGGATCTATCTGCAGAACGGCACGCTGGAGATCACCGACGGTCTGATCTCCGGCAACACTGCCCGCAGTTTGGGCGGCGGAATATACTTCTACGGGAAGCTGCTCGTCAGCGGCGGAGAGATCACGGATAACAGAGCTTCGCAAGGTTACGGAATATATATCGCTACCGGCGGTAATTGGCCGGCTGTCATTTCCGGCGGCTTCATCGCCGGAAACGGGAATACCTCCGCAACGGCGGACATGTCCGGCGGTCAGATCTATATGGAAAAACCGGGCTCAAGTCAACCCACCCCTGCCTTTTCCGTAACCGGCGGTTATTTCGGCGAGGGCGGCATCGTTCTCGGTTTCCAGGACGATGGGACGGCCGTATCGGTCAGCGGCGGTTACTTTGTTCAGCATCCGGGCGATTTGTGCAATACTGAGCAGACGGTTGTGGTATGCATTGATCCGGATTTCGGGGATCCGCTGTATCTTGAAGGCTTTCCGTATGCGGTTTACGCTCTGGCGCCTGTGACGGTTTCGACCGGGGAACAGATGACGATTTATGACGGGGCGCCGGTGGCTGTGGGAGAGGATTTCGTTCTCAGCGGCATGCCGGAGCAGCTGCAGGTGTTCTGTTCCTTCCTGCGCGAAGGGGCGGATGCGTATACCGACGGTCTGCCGGTATCGGCAGGCGTCTATACGCTGTGCGTGACGGGCTTCGATCCGGAAAGCCGGATCTGTTATCAGGGATTCGGCACGCTGACGATACATAAGGCCGACTATGATCTGTCGGGCGTGACTTTCGATGACCGCACGGTCTCTTACAGCGGCGCGGAAATGCACATCACGGTCGACGGAGTCCTGCCGGAGGGAGTCATCGTCTCCTATACACCGGGCGGTACTAAACCCGGCACCTATCAGATCACTGCCTATTTTGCGGGAGACAGCGAAAATTACAATCCGATCCCTCCCATGACTGCCACGCTGACGGTTGAAAAGGCAACCATTGACATGAGCGGCGTGACCCTTCCGGATATGGTTGTGCCGTATAACGGTAAGGCGCAGAGCATTGCACTCAGCGGCACCCTGCCGCAGGGCGTGCAGGTTTCCTACACCGGCGGCGGAACCAAACCCGGCACCTATCAGATCACCGCTTCTTTTACGGCGGACAGCGAAAATTACAATCCGATCTCTCCCATGACTGCCACGCTGACGATCGAAAAGGCAACCATTGACATGAGCGGCGTGACCCTTCCGGATATGGTTGTGACATATAACGGCGAGGAGCAGAGCATTGTGCTCAGCGGCACCCTACCGCAGGGTGTGCAGGTCTCCTACACCGGAGGCGGAACCGATGCGGGGACCTATACCGTGCGGGCAATATTCACGGTGGATACCGCCCTGTACAACCCCGTCGAGACCCTGACGGCTACGCTTGAGATCACAGCGCGCGAGATCGAGGTGAACTGGGATAATACGCTTCTTACCTATACCGGAATGCCGCAGGCTCCGACCGCTTCTGCCGCAACCGGCATTGAAGGGGAGAGGGTGACGCTGCTTGTCAGCGGAGCACAGACCGATGCCGGTTCCTACAGCGCCGAGGCTACACTCGACAATCGCAATTATGTGCTCCTGGGCAACCGCATTGATTACACCATCGGAAAAGCAATATACGATATGAGCGGAGTGATATTCCCGGGTAACACCGTCACCTATGACGGACAGGAAAAAACGGTGACGGTTGTCGGAACACTGCCGGAGGGGGTGCAGGTGACCTATCTCGACAATGTTCTGACCGAGGCAGGGACCGTTGTGGCAACCGCGCTTTTTGCAGGTGACGAGGAGAACTATGAGCCCATTGCGCCGATGTACGCCACTCTGACGGTCGGGATGGCCCAGCCGGAATATACCGTGCCGCAGGGCCTTACCGGCGTGGTCGGTCAGACGCTGAGCGAGATCGCGCTGCCTGCCGGATGGGCGTGGGCAGACGGAACGCAGCTGCTGGACGCGAGCGGCTCCTGCACGGCAGACGCCGTTTTCCTGCCGCAGGACCCCGACAACTACCGCACGGTCCGGACTCAGGTTTCCATCTCGGTATCGCAAGCGCAGGAGTCATCCGGCACTTCCGGGGATCCGGGGGCGCAGAAGGGCACGCTCTCGGTCGGCGCGGCGATCGGCATCTCCGCAGGCACAACCGCGGCGATCCTGCTGATCGCTTATGCGGTGTGCTTCCTGCTGATCCGCAAGGGCGTGATCGACGCGTCGTTCTTAGCAAAAATCTTCTTTGTCAAAATCGACTGAGTGGGTGTCCCCCGGGGAAGTCGGGGCGCCTGAAACACTGAGCATCTATTATAAAGAACGGCAGGAGGAAACGGATTCCCGTTTCCTCCTGCCGCCTTTACAGAGGAGATCCTTGTTTCGCCCTGGGCACTTTCAGGGACACGGGGAGAGTGTCCGGTATGCAGGGTAGCAGTTTCCGGGCGGGGGAGATTTCAGGGGCGTTGCTCATGCGGACTGCCGTCAGAACAAAACCGGAAACATGGGCTTTTGCCGGGGGATGCTCCGGTGTCCGGAATGCAGTTCTGGCTGATGATGGGGCTGTTCTTCCGCTGTATGCTGTTGCAATTCCATGTATCTATTTTCATATATTGACAAACACAGAAAAATATGTTAAAATCAATAATTGATCTTCATTATTATATGAATGCCGCTCCTCCTTAAAGGCCCGGCGAAGAAAGGAAATTTCAATGAAAAAAGGACATTTGATTCTGGCATTGTTGTGCGTGGTTGTCTGTCTTGCCGTATTGGTATCGTGCGGCGGTGATGCTGCGGGGACCGGTGGTACAACCGAAGCAACCGGCACCACCGAAGCAACCGGCACCACCGAGGCACCCGGCACCACCGAGGCAACCGGTACAACCGAAGCAACCGGTACAACAACCATCCCGGTGACGGGCGTTTCGCTCAGCTGTGCAGAGCTGACTCTGCAGATCGGTCAATCCCAGGCACTGGAGGCTACGGTTTTGCCTGAGAACGCGACCGACAAAACGGTTGTATGGTCCGTCTCTCCCGCCGGCATCGTGCAGGTGGAGGACGGGCAGGTGACCGCGCTGGCCGCGGGGACCGCTACCGTAACCGCTTCCTCAGGAGACCGGAGTGCTTCCTGTATCGTTACCGTTCCCGAACCGGCGCCGTCGGTCAGCGGTACATACTATCAGGTACAGCAAAGCGCTGACGGCTGGATGGTGGAAACTGCTGTTTCCATCGTGCTCAACCAGGACGGCAGCTGCTTGTGCAACGGGGAAGAGGCAACCTACCGGATCGAAAATGACGTGATCACCATCACCACACCTTCCTTGACGCTCTATGCCAGGACGGAAGGCGACATCCTGTGGGGGTTTTCGACCTATGAAGATGCCGCGGCATCGGAAAATGCGGTGGAACTGTTCTATCGCGGAACTGAAATCTCCGCTTCCGATCTGGAAAAGATTGTGGCACTTTTCGGCGACGGAGTGATTGGCTCCAAGCCTTCCACAGGGGACGTGTCAGGGCAGATCTGGGCTTTTTATGACCTGACGAGCGAGGATCTGGATGACCAGATGATGCAGACGATGAAAGAGCAATGCGCGCACATGACGGTTACCTTTGCCGCTGATGGAGCTTTTATTATGGAACAACCGATAGATGACTCGACCCTTGTTGAAAACCGCGGGACCTGGACGCAGCAGGGGAACGAGATCACGGTTGTAATCACGGAGACAACGATGAACGGGACTCCGATTGAGGGGGCGCCGCTTCCCATGGAGATCATATTTGTTCTGGATGGGGAGGAGCTGTCGTATCAGAGTGAACCGTTGCCGGGTGTAACGGTGGACAATATTTTCAAACTCAAAGTCAACTGAACAGAATGGTCTCTGCCGGTAAGCGCAAAAAACCGCCCTCGGGTTCCGAGGGCGGTTTTCTGTCTTTCCATCGATAAGCGGTTCGGGTGATCACACAACGGCGGGCGGCGCCCTATACAGGCAGTCCCGGTGCGCGTTCGCAGGTCATCCGCTGCCGCTCCCCCGGTCAGAAGCGCTTCTGTATGCCGCAATCGTCAGCAATGTATCGGCAAACTGCGTCAGCGCCACCCCGACCCGGTTCAGCTGATCATCGGTCATCCGGCAGGCAAGTGCGTTTGCCAGGGCAGTGATGAAAGCGGTCCCTTCATATCCGTTCATAAAAACACCTCTGCCTATGATATGATTTCCGGGCTATACGAGTGCGGACGGTTTTCCCTGAGACCCCGGATCAGCAGCAGAACGGATATGAGGAGGATGGCAGCATAGATGACGGCGCTTGTCACCGCAGTCAGAACCATCATGCGCCCCGGATCGGAGTCGGAGCGGTTAATCATGATCAGGGTATTCTGCAAGGTCAGAACGGAAACCAGGGCATCGATGAAACTGATCGCACGCAACTCTGAAATCAGCATATTGCCTTCGCTGCGGCGCGCCTGCAGGCGCAAATGAACAGAGGCAGCCGCGACTTTCCAGGTTGTATATGCCGCCATGGCGATGCCGGGAATGAGCCCCATGTTCACCGGGGTTTTCTGCAGTGTCATCATGGAGACCGGCACGACAAGCGCCAGATCCAACAGCAGAAGTATTGCGCAGCACAGGAGATACACCCTGCGCCTGCGCAATGCCAGCCGGCTTCCGGTCCGCTTCCCGCTTCCGCGTCCGGCAAGCAGAATGATTCCGCGGATCGCTGTCAGCAGCAGATAAAAAATGCATATGCTGCCGTGCCACACCGAGGCAAGCGCCAGTCCCAGATACCCGTTGTAAAGTGCAAACAGTACAGTGAATGACAGAGAGAGGGCGGCACTCAGCACGGTTCTGAATACATAGTCCGGATGTGTCGGAAAAACTTTATGTTTCATACACGTTTTCGTGCGGCCGCACACAGTCCTCGATGATTCCCGCTATTTTTTCCATATCGTCCGCACAGTTCTGATTCAGCCATTCTTTGATGATCGCCGTGATCCCCTCAATGTAGTAGGCAATATAGTACTTCTGAACTTCGGAAGGTACTTTGAAACGACTCAGAATCGGATGAAGGACATGCTTTTTCAGATTGTTATAGCGGGCATAGGACAGCATTCCCGCAGGATTGCGGAATGCGGCCCGATAGATCCTTTGATGGTCTTTGATAAACCGGAGATAGGGAATCAGGTACTCTTTTGTGACCAATATCAGATCTTTGCGTTCCTGCGTGCCGAGGTTCTCGGCTCTTGCCGTGCATTGTTCCGAAAAGTATGCCAGAAAGCGGCTGTTTACCAACTCTGCTGTCTCGTTCACCAGATCGGAAACAGTTTCATAGTGCAGGTAAAAAGTGGAACGGTTCACCCCTGCTTTTTCACAGAGCTCCTTCACAGTGATGAATTCCAGATCTTTCTTCTCGAGCAGGGCGATCAGCGCTTCGTTCATGCGCAGGGCGGTGTTGAAGTATTTGCTTTCTGATTTGTTCATTTCCCACCCTTCTTTCGGTTTTACCGGTTTTCTTCACTGATTTCTTTTGCAAGCACAAGAATCTCATAGGCATATTTTTGCTTGCCTGATGCAAGCAGTTTTCTGTAAATGGAATAATTCGCGCATATTCCCGCAATGCCGATCACTCCTGCCGCAATCCCCATGGCAAAAAAAGCTGCCGTTCCGCTTCCGATCACCCCCATGGTCAGGCACATGCCTACCCCCAGAACCAATGCCATAATAATCCCGAAGGTAAAGGCAAAGATGGTTGCGGGATTCTTTGCCTTTCTGTCCAGTTTCTTCAGGGCCACTACTTTGGAGTCGCTCTTGGGGGCGTATTCGTTGGCGATCGCTTCTGCAAAAAATTTGTCCGTGTTCATTGGTAAATCTCCTTTTCGTTCGATGTTTGATGTCAGGGGTTCCTGACACTGTTATTGTAAAAGATTTACCCGGGGAAGGGAACAACACATTTTTCCTTTTCTGACGATTTCAGAATTGCGGTTCGGCAGAAACCGCAGAGCCGACCCGACGGACGCCCGATCTGCTCCCTGCAAAAAACGCTGAACCCGAAATCAATCAGGTTCAGCGTTTCTGTAACAAGCGGCTGAAAAAGATGCTAAACAAGGTGGTCCGGCAATCAGACACAAAAGTAACGCTGAACCCAAAAACACACTGGGGCCAGCGTCACGCTGTCTATAGGCTACAAAAAAGACATTTTCGGCAGTTTTGTGTATGAATTCGAACTCTCGCAGTTTTTTAGTTGGAACATATATCGTTGAAAAATGCGATCAGTTTATCCATCAGTTCAATCCTCATACCTTTTAATGATGGAATATGAATGAAAACTGTATTAGGATTTTTCTTTAGCATATGATAATACGCCGCATTACATAGATAACGGGTCGGT
>CASFDI010000084.1 GCA_949293405.1 uncultured bacterium
CATCTAAAATTGATGGACTTGATTTTCAAATACAATGGGAAGCTGATTTGCTTGAAAATTTAACGGTTATGGATAAAGAAAAAGAACAGGAAAAGATAAAAAAGTGTATAGGTGAAAACTTTATAACAAACACAGGAAATAGGATAGCTTATAATCGCTTTATTTTAGATTAGTAGTATATTATTACAGTTATGTATTTTATATATACAACTTTAAATCCTGTTGATTCCCGAGTATTCAGTTGGCATCTTTTTTGTCAAAGCGTGCCATGTGTTCCGGTCTTAAAAGATGCCGGTCGAAAAACCCGAGATTTTCTCGGGTTTTCTTCGTTTTTCGCCGTTTTCCTCACTTTTTCAAAAATCGAATTTAAGCAAGAATAAAAAGATGCCAAACACCGTTTTCGACCTATTGCGTGGAATCGGACTGGTGGAGTTGACTTTTCAACTGTTTTTGATATAATATTTTATGATAAAACTAAATCTTCGGGAGGTGTATTATTGCTTTTCCGTTGTTTTTCATCGCAAACAGAGCGAAGAGAGTATGGCGGTTCCGACTTTATTGAATTTCAATGCTGTAAGTTGAAACGAGGAACGAGTATCAAAAAGATCATATCTGTAGATCACGTGGAACATTGGAAAACCGATTCTTTATACCTGTCTGGGGACAATATGGATGATTTTCTCTTTTTATATTCCGACATTTTTAATATGGGGATTTATAATAACGGAAAAAGCGGATCGGTAGATTTGTTCGGAATCAATTATTACCCTCCAGAATTAGAAAAAGCCATAATTAAACGCTTGCAGGAAAGATATTCTGCAGATGACCGAATTTTAACGGATTGGCTAATGACATCAGATGAGCATAATGGCCTCTACATTTTAGGAGTATGACAGCATACGATCGTGGCATCTTTTAAGACCATTACAGCCAAAAAACAGTACCCCAAAGGCTGCTTCTCATAAGGAAGTTAAAAGCCATCACGAAAATATCGTGATGGCTTTTATAATATTGAGTTATTTTAACAAGGCAATCGTTTCTGAAATCACACGGTACAATTGCTCTTTACTTTCAAGAGTATATGAGATATCGTCATCAGGCTCGTCCAAATCAAATGAAATGCTGAATTCATTAGGGTAAATTTGTATATCTGCAAAGTATTTATTGTATCGTCCTTGTATGCCAATGCATTTTATTTCATCTAACCAATCAATATGAATTTCATTTTTTGTTATTCCAAGCAATTCAAGATCTGTTTTTAATGTTCCGTCTAAATAATTGCAGAGAAGAAAATCAAAAGCATTTTTGTCACTCTCTGCTTTTTGCTCTAAGTATTTCTGTATTTTCTTTTTCTTTGTGAAAAACATTTTTTGTCTCCTTTTATCGCCAGTTTCGCCTTTGTATTACAAAGGCATAGGGCAAAGCCCATACCACTAAGGGTTCGCGTATCCAAAGGCTCTCCCTCTGGGAGAGCTTCCGCGATAGCGGGTGAGAGGGCGTTTCATTCCATAATCTAACCCTCTCCGTCGGCTTCGCCGCCACCTCTCCCAAAGGGAGAGGCTTTTCGCTAATCCCATTATATCACAATTGGCAGAGAAAACAACATCTCTGCCGAAATTTATGTGTATCCGTAGGGGAGACCTGCGGTCTCCCGCGGACGAACACAGTTCGCCCCTACCACATTCCCAAAACATCCTTATGAGAACCAGCCTAAACGGGGTGCTGTTTTTTTGGAGGCATCTCCTTCGAACCGGCCGCCGCGGGCGGCGGCCCGAAGACGGGTAGCGAGCAAAGTGAGCGGCCGTTTGGGAGTGAATGACAGTCCGGTGGACTGCCAGAGCCAAACGGTGACCGAGCCGCAGCGAGTAGCGAGCAAAGTGAGCGGCCGTTTGGGAGTGAATGACAGTCCGGTGGACTGTCAGAGCCAATCGGTGACCGAGCCGCAGCGAGAAGGCGAGAGCCGGAAAGCAGCCGTTTCATTCTGAAATCCGATCTCATAAAAATCTGTCATATTAAAAAAAAGACTGAAGCAGATGCGTCAATGCCTGTTCGACTTGACGCAGTGTCACTTTTATGGTATACTGGATTCAGTAAAAAACGCGGCAACGGGGCATGTTTGATTGAAGAATTACGGAGATACGCGAACCGGGACATGTTGTATTGGATGTACGAACTATCGAACATCGGTACACGGCTTGCGGCTGTCGGCAGCATTGTGATCGTGTCAGGTAATTCGGCCGTTGAAAGGAGCACTGCATGAAACAGATGCCTTCTGAGGACTGGACATTTGACATCTGTGTGGTCCATGCACAGCCGTGCAGGCTGGGGCTTGAGGCAGGAGACCGATTTGCTTTTCAGTATGGCTGCCCGGCGGGTTTTTGTCCGAAAACCATGGGGGTTCTGTACACACTGTGCGAAATTGTACGCTGCGGCGGCAATTACCTGCTGCGGGGCAGTTCCGATCCGTTTGAAATTGATTTTCCCTGTGCGGATGGCTGTGTCACTTTCCATTTAAAAGCGAGACGGTCAGATCGATAACATATGTTTACATAAAAATGCACGCCGATTGTGCCCGCCGTATGGCACAAACCGTGACGAAATGTTGTGCAAGTTGTGTAAATGGATGAAAGGGAAGGAGAAAACGGCAGAAGTGAATGTAGGGAAGATCCGGCATGCAGTAGTGAAACTGATCCGTTTCCTGCTCAATCCGCGCCTGTTGCTGTGTCTTGGCCTGGGATGGATGATTACCAACGGATGGGCTTATATTCTGTTCGGTGTAGGCAATTATTGTGATATCGGGTGGATGACTGTGGTGTCAGGTTCCTATCTCGCTTTTCTGTGGGTGCCGTTTACGCCTGAAAAGATTGTTACGATCGCTATCGCCATTGTTTTGCTGCGCAGGCTGTTCCCCAAGGATGAAAAAACACTGGCCGTACTGATCGAAGCATATCACAAGGCGAAAGTAAAACTGGGGCGAAGAAGACGGCGCAAAAATGTGGTGTCGGTTCAGATCAGCGAAAGAACCGCACGGGCGCCGGAGCCTTCTGCTCCGGCAACGGGGTGCGGCACATTGGGTGCCATGCCGACCACCGGAGAGGAAAATAACCAGAATGCTCACACCTGACTGTAAATTCACTGTCCATCCGATTGACAGATTTTCAAACATATGGGAGGTAAAGTGATGAGAAGTATCAAGCAGGGGCGCGGCCCTTCCTTTTTCAGTGCGGTGATTTCGTTTTTCATGGTAGGATTCGGTGTGCTCTGGACTGTTATTGCGCTCAGGATGGCGGGCCCCCTTTTTGCGCTGTTCGGCGTCTTCTGGTCTGCGATTGCCCTCACTATTGCAATTCTTAATCTGCGCAACGCGATCTCGCGCAAACGCTACTCCATGTACGATATTGTGGATCATACGGAAGAACCCGATCCTTTCAATGAACGGTCTGGAAATCAGTCGGGGAAACATGCGGCCGCAAACGGCAACGAGACTTTCTACTGCCCCTGGTGCGGGGCAAAAGCGGAGCCCGGGCACCGTTACTGCAGCCAGTGCGGCGGTGAACTTCCGCAAGATCACAATTGAAAAGTATTATTTACATCACGCACGACTGACACACAGCGGCGGAGTTTTTACTCCGCCGCTGTTTGTGTAGCGCTGTGTCATGTTGACATGTTTGCGCGCCGGAAGGCATGAGGGGTCTGCCCTTTATGCCGGCGGAATTCCCGGATAAAATAGGAAACATTTTCGTATCCGCAGGCGGGGGCTACCTCGGTGACCGGCAGTGTTCCCGAGAGCAGCAGGAATTCAGCACGCACCAGACGCAGATCGGTCAGATACTGCTTGAAGGTCTTTCCGGTGACCAGACGGAAACAACGGGCAAAATAACTGTAGCTCATATGCAGTTTTTCCGCGCATTCTACGGGGGTGATCGGCGAGGCAAAGTGTTCGTCAAGACAGCGGATAGCGCTGTCGATCTGCTGCAATACCGCGGGATGAAGTCCGTCCCGGTCCGGCTCCCCGGACGCGGGCATGCATTCGAGCAGAAGCAGCAGCAGTTGCGCAGCGCAAAGACGCAGTTTCAGCAGGCAAAGAGGCGTATGGGAATGGTAGAGCGCGTGCATCTGAGTCCACAGTGCACAGGTATTGCCTTCTCCCGCAGCGTCAGCCGGGAAAAGACAGTCTGCGTGCCGGCGATTGGTCAGAAAATGCAGACTCAGATTGCTTTCCCCGGAAAAAATTTCCAGAATGAGGGAAGGATGAACCTTGAGTACATCATAAACGACCGGCTGCTCCGTGTCGATATAATGGATGACATTCGATCGGCAGAGCACGGTATCTCCCACGCTTGCGGTGTAGGTTGCTCCGTCCAACAGGACCCGACAAACACCTTCCCGGATATAGAGCAATTCCACCGCAGGATGCAGATGAGCGTGCGCGGTGACGCCGCGCGTGGCTCCCACCGTCATGAATTCCATCCGGTAGCGGTCCATAAAGGCGTTTTCCTTTTCCACATAGTAATCTGCCATGGCACTCTCCAGAATAGATTTGTGATATTTTCGGGTAGGTTCATTATAGCATAAATACGGCGAAAATGCTATAATCAATTCATCCCTTGAAAATTTTTTTGCTATTATGCAAGCGCCGCCAAAGCGG
Source organism: uncultured bacterium (assembly GCA_949293405.1). Taxonomy (GTDB): domain Bacteria; phylum Bacillota; class Clostridia; order Oscillospirales; family CAG-272; genus UBA1740. Next base: position 4,649 of record CASFDI010000084.1, read on the forward strand.
CAGGAGGATTACGGATTTATGGATCGGATCGTAAAAGTCGGCATTATCGGATGCGGCGGAATCGCCAACGGTAAGCACATGCCCTCACTCAAGACGGTTCCCAATGTACAGATGGTTGCGTTCTGCGATATTATTGCGGAGCGTGCGGAAAAGGCGGCCCGGGAATACGGTACACCCGATGCCAAGGTGTATACCGATTACCGTGAACTGCTCAAGGATCCTGAAATTGAAGTGGTGCATGTCCTGACTCCGAACAGGGAACATGCGGATATCAGTATTGACGCATTGTATGCCGGAAAGCATGTCATGTGCGAAAAACCCATGGCAAAAACTGCTGCCGATGCCCACCGTATGGTGGAGGCCGCCAAGAAGACCGGCAAAAAACTGACGATTGGCTATCAGCACAGACAGAAAGAGCAGAGCCGGTACGCCAAGCAGTATATTGACAGTGGGGCACTGGGTGAGATTTATTACGCCAACTGCTATGCGATCCGCCGGCGCGGGACGCCCAACTGGGGTGTATTCCTGAATGAGGAGGAGCAGGGCGGCGGTCCGATCATCGATATCGCAACCCACTCGCTCGACCTGACGCTGTACCTGATGAACAACTATGAGCCTGCTGTGGTGATCGGTAAGACTCACAAGAAGCTGGAGCATCCCGAAGCCGGAAACATCTGGGGAGATAACGGGGTAAGCACCACCCCTCTGGAAGAGGCGGCGTGTGCCATGATCGTGATGAAAAACGGCGCGACCATTATGCTGGAGACCAGCTGGGCGCTGAATACCGACGAACCGATTGCAGAAGGCAGCTGCCGGCTGTGCGGAAGCAAGGCCGGCCTGTGCATCAAGAATGACCGTCTGACGGTCAACCGGGTGGAGTACGACAAGCCCGTGGTCACCAATGTGGATGTGAGTGCCGGCGGTGTGGCATTCTATGCGGGCGCCAAGACCACCCCTGCAGTTACCGAGGCACACAACTGGATCCGTTCGATCGTGGAGGATACCGCTCCTGTGGTGTTGCCGGAGCAGGCCTGCGTGGTATCCGATATTCTGGAAGCGATCTATACCTCTTCCAAGACCGGAAAACCGGTATATTTTGACTGATGAAGGTGGCACTTGCCGGCGTGTGGCATGTACACGCAAAGGATTATGCCGGGCAGGCAGCGGAACACGGAGAGGTGATCGGGGTATACGATGAGGACCCGTCCCGCGCTGCGGCCTTCGGCAAGGAATACGGGTTGCCCGTATATGCTTCCCTTGAGGAACTGCTTGCCGGAGAAGCCGAAGGGGTGATCGTCTGTTCGGCTACCGGCCTGCATGCCGATCTGATGGTGCGTATTGCCGACAGCGGAAAGGATATTTTTACGGAGAAGGTGCTGGCTCTGACCGAGGAGGAGTGCCTGCGCATCCGGGACGCCGTGGAGCGCAACCGCGTGCGTTTTGTGATCTCCATGCCGCAGAAGTGCAATGCGGGTCCCCGCACGGTGAAGGCACTGATCGATGAAGGACGGCTGGGACAGATCAACTACATCCGCTTCCGCAACTGCCACAACGGCAGTCTGGCGCACTGGCTGCCCGCCCATTTCTACAATCCGGAGGAAACCGGAGGCGGTGCGATGATCGACCTCGGCGCACACGGCATGTACCTGATCCACTGGCTGCGCGGAGAACCCGAAGGATACCGCTCGGCGTTTACGCATGTATGCCGGGATGAGCGCGACGCACAACTGAATCCTGCCGGACTCGAGGACAATGCGGTCACCGTCATGACCTATTCTGACGGTACCATTGCGATCAATGAGACCGGATTTGTATCGGTCGGCTCTCCCATGACACTGGAGGTGGGCGGCTCCGGCGGATATGTACGCTGGAGCGGCGGAGCAGTCCTGCTCACCTCTGCCGAGAGCGGAAACCGTCCGGTTGAGGTGCCTCTGGTGCCGGCAATCTCATCACCGCTTGCCCATTTCATGAACCGGCAGGTCCCCGCAGGATGCGGAATGGAGGACGCGATTGCGCTCACCCGCATGATGCAGGGAGCATACGCTGCTGTCTGAATATTGTTTCCCAGGCGCGTCGGAGCCTGCCTGTCGGCGGACTCCGACGCAATTGTTATAAATCAGGCTGAGAAGGAAATTCGGATATGAAGAAAAGACATGTACGCTTGTCCGCCCTGGTTCTGGCGTTGCTGGTGCTTGCCGCTTCTGTGTTTGCCGTTTCGGCTGAGGAGGCCGTACTTCCTGATGAAGGGGTATCGGTCGGGACGGACAACACGGACAGCACGGCCGTACAGCCTCTGTCGGTTGCGGCTGTGGGAGACGGCCAGACTCTTTATGTAAAGATCCGGGTTGCAGATCCTGAGGCGGACGGTTCGTTTGTGCTTCCGGTTTCAGTGACCAACGATTCAACCGGGACCGTGTGCGTCTACGGCGTGGCGGAAGCAGACTGGTCTGCGCAGGACCTGACCGTTTTCAATGCGCCGGCTCTTGACCCCGCCGGCTGCGGTGTGGATGTGAGCGCGGTTTACGGCGGCGCTCCTGTGGCAGAATATACGGTGAGTGGCGCCGGGTATTATCCGGCGGACATTTCCGCATTCGTAGCTGCGTGCAGTTCGGCGCAGGCCGAATATGCCACACTGCTTGTTGTACCCCGGGCGGATGAGGGCCAGCAGGC
>CASFDI010000085.1 GCA_949293405.1 uncultured bacterium
AGGTCATGCGATGTTGACCCTTGCCTTCTGATCCCGCACGAACCGGCACGCGAAGAAAACGCGAGGCCGTTTATATAAATCTGACACTGTCCCGCACATTTGTGCTGTATATAGAGGTATATCTATGAAAAGAAAAAACAAACCGAATCAGGTTTTCTCTGCCAAAAAACAGGCCCTGAACATCGGTTTCGTGCTGCTGATTCTGGGAATTACCTTTTTCTTTCTCATCCAGAATCTGAACGAAACCGGCGAACATTTCGACTTTTCCATGCTGAAAAACAGCAAGTGGTGGTTCCTTCTGCCCGGCATTCTTTGTCTGGCGCTTTCGGTCCTGTGCGAGGCGGCAAGCCTCTCGCTGATCTGTCGTAAGATCGGTTACCGCAGTTCCCTGCGCAAATGCACGGTGTACGCCTCCGCCGATCTGTATTTTTCCACTATTACTCCTTCGGCATCCGGCGGACAGCCCGCCGCTGCCTATTACATGACCAAGGATGGCATTCCCCTGCCGAAAGCATCGGCCGCCCTGGTTCTCAATGTAACGGTTTACACGGTCGCGCTGCTTCTTTCTTCCCTGCTCGCGCTGATTCTGCGGCCGCAATTTTTCCTGGATTTTTCCACTTCGTCCAAAGCTTTTTTCCTGGTAAGCATCGGCTTTCATCTGTTGCTGGTAGGGGTTTGTCTGTGCTTTATGTTCTCCAGGCGGCTGGTATACGCCGCCGGATACCTGGTGATCGGACTGTTCTCCTTCCTGCATATTTTCAAGGACCGCAACCGCCAGCTGGCGAAGTTCAAGTCCTCGGTTGAAAACTACCGTGCCTGCGTGTCCATTGTAAAGGGGAATCCCCTGTTCCTCTTGCGCCTGATTATACTGGGACTGCTTCAGCGTCTGCTGCTTACCCCCATTACATATCTGGTTTTCCTGTGCCTCGGCGTGCAGGCGAACCCCGCAGATGTGCTGATTATGCAGATCTACTGCACCGTGGCGGCTTCCGCCGTTCCGCTGCCGGGAGCCATGGGCATTTCCGAAAGTCTGTTTGTCACCATGTTCACCGGCGTTTTCTTTGCCGGGAAACAGGGCTTGTCCACTCTGGCCATGATCCTGTCGCGCTCCATCAGTTCGTATCTTTCCATCCTGCTGTGCGGCACCATTACCATTACCCACCATATCCGGTCCATGCGCAAGCGCATCCCAGAGGTAGAAGTGGAACTGGTAGAACTGTATCTTCCTCTGCCGCCTTCCTATATGGAACAGCAGGTGGAATACCTGCAGACCGTCAATCTGTAAACATCTCAGAATGCAGCCCGTTCCATTGAACGGGCTGTCCTGTTGTTCACAGAAGTTTTTAATTTCGGCCTTGATTTTCATATGTTGCATCTGTATAATAAATAAGAATGTTCTGCATGGGAGGGTCATCATGTATATCACCGAACCCGAACGGAAAACCCCTGTCCGCGGCACCTGCGACACTGCAGTAGTCGGCGGAGGAATTGCCGGAGTAGCCGCGGCGCTTGCAGCGGCGCGCACCGGTGCGCGCACCTTGCTGATCGAGCGAAAATCTGCCCTTGGCGGACTTGCCACCCTGGGACTGGTCACCATTTACCTGCCGCTATGCGACGGAATGGGGCACCAGGTTACCTTCGGTATTGCCGAAGAACTGCTGCGTCTTTCGGTGCGGGACGGCATCGAAGGCCGCTCTTGCCCGCTGTGGCTGAACGGTACCGGCACTGTGGAAGAACGCCGCTGTGGACCGCGATTCAGTGTTCAGTACAATCCGTGGGTCTTTGCCATCCGGATGGAGCAGTTGCTGGAGGAAGCAGGCGTAACGCTGCTGTATGAAACTGCCGTGACCGATGTGGTGCGGGAAGGAAACCGTATCACCCATCTGATAGTGGAAAACAAATCAGGCAGAGGAGCGTACCGGGTCGAGCGGGGTGTTGTGGACGCCAGCGGGGATGCCGATGTAGCCGCTCTGGCAGGAGTTCCGACTGCTCAGTGGGAAAGCGGAAATACCCTTGCCGCCTGGTACTACCATACAGAGGGAGATAAAAACCGCCTGTGCATGCTGGGATATGCAGAAGATCCGACGAAGTCCTCAGATGATCAGGAGCGTCTGATTCCAGAGACCTTCAGCGGACTGGATGCTGAGGAAACCTCCCGCTTTCTGACCGTGTCACACGCGCATACACTGGAGCATTTCCTTGCGGGCGGTCCCTACAGTGAAACCCGTTCCCTGGCCTCCATTTCCATGACTCCCCAGTTCCGCATGACGCGCCGCATTGAAGGGCGCTATACCATGCGCACCGATGATCCGGTGACGGTATTCCCCGACAGCATCGGTGTCATGTCCAGCTGGCGCAAGGCAGGACCGGTTTATGAAGTGCCGTTCCGCGCGCTCTGCGCCCGTGAAGTGGATAATCTGCTGGCTGCCGGGCGCAACATCAGCGCATCCGGCCCCATGTGGGATCTGACCCGGGTCATTCCGGTGTGCGCACTCACAGGCCAGGCTGCCGGTACTGCCGCCGCCCTGTCAGAGGTTCCTGCGCTCCTCCCTCCGGAGCAGTTGTCGCAGGCACTCGCCGCAGCGGGTGTCCGCCTGCATCTGCAGGACTGATCTTCCCCGTCGGGACGCCGGAGTCTGTCCGTGATCCGAACCTGTCACAAACCTGTTTATAAAGAAAAAGGAGAATCACTGCTTTGAAACTGAAGAAACTGTTTTCCGTATTGCTCTTGCTTGCTCTCTGCCTGACCCTGCCGGTAGCATGCGGAGACGACGAAAGTTCGTACACTTCCTATGTGCGCATGGATTTTGAGAATTTCGGCAGCATCGTCATTGAACTGAACAGCTACGAGGCGCCCGGCACCGTGAAGAATTTCCAGAAACTGGTCTCCCAGGGCTTCTACGACGGGCTGACCATTCACCGGATTGCCCCGGACTTTGTGATTCAGGGCGGTGACCCCAACGGGGACGGCACCGGCGGATCCAAGGACAAGATCCCGGGAGAGTTCCAGAGCAACGGCTTCAACAACAATCTCAAGCACGGCTACGGCATCATCTCCATGGCGCGCAGCAGCGACCCGGATTCCGCCTCCAGCCAGTTCTT
>CASFDI010000086.1 GCA_949293405.1 uncultured bacterium
GGGACCCGAGCCTACTAGTCGAAGTGGCTCCCCCCGCACGACAGAAAGCGCCGGAAGATAACAAAAAACGGCGTGCGGGGATCAGGCGCACGCCGTGCAAGCTTGCGGTCCGACCGGAACCGGATCAGCCCATCAGAAGAAAAACAATGGTGAAAACACTTCCCGACACCATCAACGCCGCCAGCACCAGCGCACCGATGCGCAGGGCATTTTTCCGGAAAGCAGCCTTTTTGTTCGACATCACTAATTCCCCTCTTTCTTGTTTGCTTCTTCAGATCTTCGACTGCTGTTTGAGAAACAGCCCTGTGACATTGCGGATTGCGGGAGACAGGCGGTCCGGCAGATATTCGCCCAGGTGCATCAGCCCGCGTGCGGGAGTATTGAAAGCGTCTTTGAGCCGGGTGATTTTCACACCGGTGACCCCGTTTATCATCTTGTCCATTCCTGCCAGCAGGCTGCCGCCGCCGGTCAGGATAATTCCATTGGTGAATACACGGTTGACAAAGCGCGCAGGAATCTTGGTAATGGCAATGCAGATTGCTTCCATGATGGCCGCCATAGGCTCGTCAAACGCACGGTAGAGATCCTCCGAACTCACTGTGATGATCTTCGACTGGGTGGTCAGGCTGTCGCGACCGCGCACCTGGACAACCTTGGTAGGACCGTCCGACCAGATATTGCCGATGCTGATCTTGAGCTGCTCGGCTGTGCGCAGCGGTACGCGCGTCTGACGCGTGCGGTGCAGATAGGTGACAATCGCATCATCAAAGGCGGCTCCTGCAATCGGAAGCGAACGCTTATACAGCAACTCCCCGCCGCACAGCAACATGATATTGGTCCATGCCGCCCCGATCTCCACCACCAGCATGGCGCTGTCTGGCTGAAACCCTGCCCCGAAGAGAATAGCGAGAGGCGAGTAAACCATGTATGTATTGCGCAGACCGACCCGCGCCGCAAGTTCTGCCAGCGCAACTTCCTCCACTTCGGTCATCTCACACGGCACGGTCAGCAACAGTCGATCATCCCGGTGAATCCTGCCGAAATATTTCGCTGCGATTCCGGCAAGAACGCCCGCCGTAATATCGGTATTGGCAATCAGCCCTTTCAGGAACGGCCGCATCAGTACCACATTGGACGGCGGAGACTCAAAGATCTTCTGCGCCGCCTGACCGACATACAGCACACGACCGGTTTCCCTGTCGAGCGCCACCGCGGACGGCTCGCTGACCGGAGCACTCCGGACTCCCGTCACAACACGCAGATTTGCACTTCCCAGGTCAAGCCCGAATTTAACTGGCATTACACATACCCCTGATTCATTCTGATTTCCTGCAGGCCATCGCCCGCCAAAATAAGAGGGTCACCCGACGCCCCACCGGCTGACCGGCCTCTCAGCCTCCCGTCACCCGCTGTCTGTAAAAGGCGATCGTATACCCTTACAGACATTATACACGATATTTGCCTGGATTTCAAGTACCTTTTCTTCATTTTACCGCACCTGACGACAGCCTGTCCGCAAGGCAGGTGTAACGCAGGACATGCCGGTTGTTCTCCACCATGGCGGTACACACCTCACGCTTGCCCACAAGAATCACCATCTGCCGTGCACGCGTCACCGCGGTATAGAGCAGATTGCGTGTCTGAAGCATCGGGCCGCAATTGCACAGCGGAAGCACCACGATGGGATACTCACTTCCCTGACTCTTATGGACCGTTACCGCCCAGGCATGCTCCAGATCCTCCAGTTGCGCGCGCGGGTACTCCGTAATCCGGTCGTCAAAGCAGACGCGAAGCATCTCACCCTGCCGGTCGATTCTCATAAGCGTGCCGATATCCCCGTTGAAAACCCCGGTGCCGCTGACTCCGTTCTTCTCCCATTCCAGTTCGTAATTGTTGCGGATCTGCATCACTTTGTCCCCCTCGCGGAACACCACGCCGCGGAACTCCAGCTCCTGTTTTCCCGCGGACGGAGGGTTGAGAATCTGCTGCAGACGGCGGTTCAGCTGTTCTGTTCCGCACACCCCTTTACGGGTGGGTGTGATTACCTGAATCCGCTCGCAGACATCCGCGCCGTAAGAGCGCGGCAGACGCTTGGCCAGAAGGTCCGATACGGTATCCGCCGTCTGAGCGTCTGATCCGGTAGGCAGAAAGAAGAAATCATTGTTGCGCACATCCAGCAGCGGTATCTCGCCCCGATGAATGCGGTGGGCGTTGGTAACAATCAGGCTTTCCGACGCCTGCCTGAAAATATCCTCAAGAACTACTGTATTAAACAATCCGCTCTGCATCAGGTCCTGCAGCACATTCCCGCAGCCTACACTGGGCAGCTGCCCGGTGTCCCCGATCAGGATCAGACGCGCGTCACGGCGCAGCGCCCGCAGAAGCCCGTAGAGCAGGTGCAGATCCAGCATGGAGGCTTCATCCACGATCACCACCGACTCCTCGAGCGGATGCTCTGTATTGCGGTTAAAGCGTACGGTATGATCGTCGGTGCGTTCCATTTCCAGCATGCGGTGGACGGTTTTCGCTTCCTCGTCTGTGGAATCAGAGAGGCGTTTGGCGGCGCGGCCGGTAGGAGCGGTCAGCGCAAACGCGATCCCCATCGCCTTGCAGATCTGCACCAGACCGCGTACAATAGTAGTCTTACCGGTACCCGGTCCGCCGGTCAGGATCATGACTCCGCCTGTAAGGGCCTGCTGCAGCGCCTCATACTGCAGAGGAGCGTACCGGAGTCCGCACTCCTGCTCGGCACGCTCAATGAGCAACTGCATGTCCTCCCCGACGAAGGAAAAACGGTTGGCGTTGAGTTGAAGCAGTTTCTTTGCAGCGAAGCGTTCTTCCGCATCATTTTCAGGCAGAAGCAGATATTCGATTCCGTTCATGTCGTACCGTGCCAGCGTTCCGTCCGCAATCTCCTGCGGCAGACGGTTGCCCACAACCTCCTCCGGAACCAGCAGCACCTGTGCTGAGGCAGCCACCAACGCCTGTACAGGCAGAGCGGTGTGCCCGTTGGTCTCGGCATTGTAGAGCAGCACATGCCGCAGAGCGGCTGAAATGCGCGCCGGATCCTCGCGTGAAAATCCGAGAGAGGCGGCAAGCGCATCCGCCTTCTGAAACCCGATTCCGAATTCCCCGCTGCAGAGCCGGTACGGATTCTCACGGATGCTTCCCGCAGCAGCAGTTCCCAGTTTCCGGTATACCGCTGCAACCGACGCGGTGCCGATATGATTGCGGCACAGCATCATCAGCTCGCGCAGTCCGCTCTGCGCACGGAACGCCTCATGAATGGCGGCAGCCCGTTTCGGAGAGATACCGGGAATATCGGTCAGCCAATCGGGATGCTGCTCAATTACTTCAAAGGTGTCAGTGCCGAAGCGGTTGGTCAGTTTGAGCGCAGTCACGGCGCCGATCCCTTTCATGGCCTTTGAGGACAGAAAGCGGATGATATCATCGATTTCAGTGGGCAGGGAGCGCTCATAGGAATCAAAAGCGAACTGTGCACCGTATTCCGCATGCATCTTCCAGCTTCCGGTCAGCGAAAGCTGTTCCCCCTCGGAAACTTCCGGCAGAATCCCCACAGCAGTCTGCAGGGTTCCGTCCTCACAGATCAGCTCCAGGACCGTATAGTCATTTCCCGCATTGCGGTACACAATGTTTTCCACCGTACCGGAAAGCGTGTTTCCGGTCGGCTCCTGGTATTTTTCCATGCGTCCTCCCTTCTTCAACAATAGACAATCAGAACATCCTCCGCACGCAGGAACGCCAAAATCCGTTCATCTGTCCCCCCGTGCACCACCGCTGTCACAGGAGTCTTCCCCCGCTGCCCGCCGCAGCGCCGACGCGCCGTCCGCAGCAGCAGACGCACCTGTCCGGGCGTGGCGTCCCGGTCAATATGAAGCGCCACCCCGATCGGGTGCACAGCACAGTCAGCAATCCACCCCCGTGCCATACAGGCCAGTCCGACAACAGCAAGAAAACAGATCAGTACCTCGGCAACAACCATTTTCTCACCCCCGCAACAGCATATGCGGCAGGCAATAGGCGCGACACGAGGACGGCAGGATAGCAGAAAAAGCGCCGGAAACCGACGCTTTTCGGATATCGGATGCGGCAGATCGGAAGAGTGGCCGGTCCGGACGGAAGGCAAAACTGCGACCGGGCGCCCGACTCAGAGCAACTGCGCCAGCTGAGGGGCGAGATCGGTTTTCTCCCACGGGATATCAAGGTCGGTGCGTCCCATATGCCCGTATGCGGAAAGCTGCTTATAGATCGGACGGCGCAGCCCGAATTTTTCGATAATGGCCGCGGGGCGCAGATCCACAAGGCGTCCGACCGCATCGGAAATGGCTTCTTCCGGCACCTTCGCGGTTCCGAAGGTATCGATCATCACCGAGACCGGACGCGCCACCCCGATGGCGTAGGCGATCTGTACTTCACACCGGTCGGCAAGGCCGGCCGCCACAATATTCTTGGCGACATAACGCGCGGCATAGGAGGCGCTCCGGTCCACTTTCGTGGGATCCTTGCCGGAAAAGGCGCCGCCGCCGTGCCGTGCCGCACCGCCGTAAGTATCCACAATGATTTTGCGCCCGGTCAGTCCGGTATCCCCTGCGGGACCGCCCACCACAAAACGGCCTGTCGGGTTGACGAAATAACGGGTATCGGCATCCAGCAACTCCTCGGGAATCACTGCATGCACCACATGCCGGAGAATATCATCGCGGATCCGTTCCTGGGTAGCGTCCTCGCTGTGCTGAGTGGAAACCACAACCGTATCAACCCTGGCAGGCACACCGTCACGGTACTCCACGGTCACCTGGGTTTTCCCGTCGGGGCGCAGATACGGCAAAAGACCTGACTTACGCACTTCGGTCAGTTTCCGCGCCAGCTTGTGCGCCAGAGAAATGGGCAGCGGCATCAACTCGGGCGTCTCATTGCACGCATAGCCGAACATCAGTCCCTGGTCGCCCGCCCCGGTATCGAGCGAGTCGGCAAGTTCGCCGTCCCGGGCCTCCATGCACCGGTCCACTCCCTGTGCGATATCGGGTGACTGGGCATGCAGCGAGGTCAGCACCGCACAGGTCTCACAGTCAAAGCCGAATTTCGCCCGGTCGTATCCGATCTCGCGCACCGTGCTGCGCACAATCTCCTGAATATCGACCGATGCACGCGTGGTGACCTCGCCCATCACCGTGATGATGCCTGTGGTTGCAAAGGTCTCACAGGCAACGCGTGACATCGGGTCCTGCCGCAGCATCTCATCCAGGATCGCATCCGAAATGCGGTCGCAGATTTTATCCGGATGCCCTTCGGTCACCGACTCGGAGGTAAACAGATACTTCTTCATTTTGTTCCTTCTTTCCACCATATCGAAAAAACCCGGGACGGCAGCATCCCGAGCGAAATACTTATCTGTCGGGAATTGGCACCTTGAATCAACAGGTTGCCGGGCTTCACAGGGCCAGTCCCTCCGCCACTCTTGATAAGGTTATTCAGTTTATTCGATTTATTATAGCACAATCCGATCGTGATTGCAAGGGCTTTATCCCAGTTTGACACAGAAGATTTTGCACTCATCCGCCGGGGGTATTTTGTCTGTTCCGACGAATAAAAAAAGCCGGAAATTCCGCCGTTTTAATTGACTTATCAAGGCGGATGTGCTATAATGAGACGCGTTAAGGTAAATTTTTGCAACATGGATTTCTGCCATTCGGAGGTGATTTTGATGCATCAGATCGACGGCCTGATCGACCGGATCCGGCACACCGTTCACACACATGAGCTGGGCGGCGGCAGATATGCGCGCTGGATCACCCAGAACGACAAAGGAGACCGCAACCTCGGCCCCAGTGAATACGGAATTGCCGACGCGGTCAATATTCTTTACACCATTGCGGATTTCCCGACCGGAGACGGACGCGAAGCCATGACCGACGCCCTGCTTGCATTGCAGGATCCCGAATCGGGGCTGTTCCGTGAACCGACGCATCACCCTCTGCACACCACGGCACACTGCATTGCGGCGCTCGAACTGTTTGACCGGCCGCCGCTCTATCCGCTGACTGCGCTGAAGCCCTATTTCACCATTGACGGACTGACCGGGCTTCTCGAATCGCTCGACTGGACCGGCAACCCCTGGCCCCAGTCTCACCAGGGCGCAGGCATCTATGTCTGCGGTGTTCTGACCAACTCGGTTTCCGAGGAATGGAAACGCGCCTATTTTGACTGGATCTGGAAGCATTCCGACCCGGTGTACGGCATGAGCCGCGCAGGTGCGATTGCAACAACCACCGCCCCGGTCTGCCATCACCTTTACGGATGGTTCCATTATATGTTCAATCTGGACTACGCGCGGGAGCCGTTGCGCTATCCCGAACAGCTGATTGACACCTGCATCTCCCTGTATGACCGGCAGCAGCTGACCCCCGCTTTCGGCCGGGAGATCGGTTTTATGGAGATCGACTGGATCTTTGCGCTCAACCGCGCCATGCGCCAGACCCCGCACCGCTGGCAGCAGGCTCACGACCGTCTGCTTGACATGGCGGACCGCTTCATCCCCTGGATGGAAAGCCTGGACGCCGGGCAGCATGATGGCTTCAATGACCTACACATGCTTTTCGGCGCGGTGTGTGCACTGGCCGAGTTGCAGCGCGCACTGCCGGGCCACATTGCGTCCCGCCGGCCACTGCGCCTGGTGCTGGACCGCCGGCCCTTCATCTGAAGACGGCCCCTGCCGTACCGACGGTGCGACGGCCCCCATCCGGTGCCGGCCGGGAGCCGGCCCCGCTGTTTTGATATTCAAAAATTCAATCAATATTTTTTACATACCGGAGGAGCATGCACATGAAGAAGACTAAAATCGGTATTATCGGAATGGGTAATATGGGTACTTCCCATGCCGGTCGTATCATTGCGGGCGAAGTACCGCACATGGAACTCGGAGCGGTCTGCGATATCGACCCTGCCAAGAAAGCGCTCTGCGATGAGAAATATCCCGGTATTCCCTTTTTCGGAACCGCCGAGGAGATGATGAAGAGCGGGCTGGTGGATTCGGTTCTGATCGCAGTGCCCCACTACGATCACTCTCCCCTTGCGATTCTTGCTTTCCAGCACGGACTGCATGTGTACTGCGAGAAGCCTGCAGGCGTATATACCAAGCAGGTGATCGATATGATCGAAGCATCGAAGAAGAGACCCGACCTGGTCTTTTCCATGGGATTCCAGCAGAGAACCCTGCCCACCTTCCAGAAGCTCCGTTCGATCGTCAACAGCGGCGAGCTCGGCACCATCAAGAAGGTGATCTGGATCGTCACCGACTGGTACCGTCCCCAGGCTTATCACGACAGCAGCTCCTGGCGTTCCACCTGGAAGGGCGAGGGCGGCGGAACCATCGCCAACCAGAACCCGCACAACATTGACCTGTTCCAGTGGATTTTCGGAATGCCCGACGAGGTGCTGTGCACCATTGGCTACGGCAAGTACTACAACATTGAGGTGGACGACGAGGTGACCGCCATCTTCCGTTACAAGAACGGAATGGTGGGGATCTATACCACATCGACCGGCGAACAGCCCGGCACCAACCGTCTTGAGATTTCCTGCGACATGGGTAAACTGGTGCTGGAAAAAGGCAAACTGACCTTCTGGAAAAACAAGGTCAGCGAGCGCGAATTCAACAGAACCAATACCAAGCCGTTCGGACATATTGAGAACGAAATGATCGAAGTCGAAATTCCGAAGACAGACATGCAGCAGCACAATGCTCTGCTGGAGAACTTTGCCCTTGCCATCCTGGAAGGACAGAAACTGATCGCTCCCGGTGTGGAAGGAATCAACGAAATCACTCTTGCCGACTGCTTCTACTACTCTGACTGGCAGGGACAGAAATGGATCAGACCCGCAGAATTTGACCACGAGGGCTTCTATCAGGCACTGCAGGACAAGATCAGAAACTCTACTTATGTCAAGAAAGTGACCGCTACCGAAGCTGCGGATATGAACAGCTCTTTCCAGAAATAAACCGCGGCAGCATATCGTCTGATCCGCAATACCGCAAAAGGCGGCAGGGAAATTCCCTGCCGCCTTTTGCGTCGCTTTCCCGGGATCAGTATAGAAAGAATGCGGCGCAGGGGCGCATGTCAAAGGGTGTCGCAGCCGCAGTGTTCCCTGTCGTGCCGGAACATCTCCGTTGTCGGCTGAACCGTCGGCTCAGCAAAAAAACGCCCGGGGTATGGAAGAACCATGCCCCGGGCAAAGTATTCAGCGACAATCAGACACCGAAGCCGGGACTATGACCGGGACCGGAAGTCAGCCCCGACCGGCAAAGCGTGTCCGAAGCTCCGGCATGACCGGAGCCGGGAGTACAGCCGGAAAGAGAGTGAACCAAAGGCCGCAAGCATGACTGAAATCAAAGCACGATCGGAAACGGAGCGGAACGGAAGCCGAAAGGCAGGCTGCCCGTCCCGGCAGTCAGAAGGATACCACCGTAACGCCGGAATCGCCTTCCCCGATATTGCCCAGTCGGAACGAACGGACGCGCGAATCTCCCTTGAGCTGCTGCCAGATCGCCTTGCGCAGGGCGCCGGTCCCCTTGCCATGAATGATACGCACCGACGACACCCCGGCCAGAACCGCTTCATCCAGATATTTGTCCACCTTATCACAGGCGTCCTCCGCGTAAAGTCCCCGCACATCCAGCTCAATCCGGAAGTCGGATACCGAAGGGGCGGCCGTTGCGGCGGGGGGCGCCGGTTTCACAATGCGCTTGCCCGGGGTGGAACGCTCGTTTTTCTTCATGTCTTCCATCAGGCGCAGACCGGATCCCGGCACACGCGCCTTGAGAATGCCGGCGTTCACACCGTACAGCCCCTTTGCATCAGGCAGCGCGGTGATCTTACCGGCCTGATGGTATGCTGTCAGATACACCGCGTCCCCCACCCGGAAAGGATGGCTCGGACGGTATTCTTCTTCAAGCGACACATCCCGATAATCGAAGGCGTCGTACACTTCCTGACTCTGCCTCAGTTTTTCTCTTACATTCTTCCGGGCTGCTGCCAACTCTTCGGCAAAGCGGGTGCTCTCCTGTCTGCGACGGATCTGTTCGAGTTCCTTAAAAACATACTCGGAATTGATGCGCGCGCTGTCCACCATCCGGCGCGCCTTTTCGCGCTCCTTTTCAATCGTGGCTTCCGATTCGCGCACTTTTTCCTGCAGGCGTGCCTCTGCCTGCTGCTTGTATGCCTCGAATTCCCTGCGCAACCGCTCGGCGGTTTCACGCTCACGCTCCATTTCGCGACGGCTGACCTCCAGCTTTTCAATCACATTCTCGAAGCGCCTGTTCTCCCCCGATACCAACGCCTGCGCGCGGGCCACCACTTCGGCCGGCAGCCCCAGCCGCTCCGAAATGGCGAAAGCGTTCGACTTCCCCGGTGCGCCGACAATCAGACGGTAGGTGGGGCGCAGGGTCTGCAGGTCAAATTCGCAGGAGGCATTCTGCACCCCGGGCGTATCCAGCGCATACGCTTTCAGTTCGGCGTAATGGGTCGTGGCAGCACAGTGAGCGCCCAGCGACCGCACATGATCCAGAATGGCAACCGCAAGCGCCGCTCCCTCCACCGGGTCGGTACCTGCTCCCAGTTCATCAAACAGCACCAGCGACCGCTCGCCTGCCTGTCCCAGCAGAGATACAATGTTGACCATATGCGATGAGAAGGTGGAAAGCGACTGCTCAATACTCTGCTCGTCTCCGATATCCACCAGCACCTCTCCGAACAGCCCGACCACCGAGTGTTCATCTGCGGGAATATGCAGGCCGGCACAGGTCATCAGGGTGAGCAGGCCCAGGGTCTTCAGCGTGACGGTTTTGCCCCCTGTATTGGGACCGGTGATGATCAGTGTATCGTAATCGCCTCCGAGCGTGACATCAATGGGCACCACCTTTGCGCGGTCAATCAGCGGATGACGGGCATGGTGCAGCTCGATATACGGCTTCCCGGTCAATTGGGGCGATGTGGCTTTCATCGCGTCGGCCAGTGCTGCGCACGCAAAGTAAAAACTCAACTCGGTAATCACATAATAGTCGTTCTGAATGGTCGCACAGCATGCGCCGCACTCTGCCGACAGTTCCGCCAGAATACGCTCAATCTCGTTCTGCTCCCGGCTCTCCAGTTCGCGCAGCTCGTTATTGGCTTCCACGACCGCCATCGGCTCGATAAACACCGTAGCTCCCGATGCGGAGGTGTCGTGCACCAGACCCTTGATCTCATTGCGGTACTCCGCTTTGACCGGGATGACATACCGGCCGCCGCGCATGGTCACCACATTGTCCTGCAGGTAGCGCGAGCGCCCCGATGTCGTGAAAGACTGCAGGATGTCCTTGATACGCTGGTTTGCTGCCTTCATTTTTCTGCGGATATCCGCAAGTTGCGGACTTGCTTCATCCGCAATGGTATCCTCCGTGAGAATGCTGTGACTGATGCGTTCTTCCAGATAGCGGTTCGGCACCAGGCGGTCGAAGATCAGATCCAATCCGGTTTCAAACAGCTTGTCCGTATGCAGATAATCGAGCAGTTTCCGCGCGCAGCGCAGCAGTGCCGCTATACGCAGCAGTTCCGCCGCAGACAGCAACGCGCCTTTATCTGCGCGTTCCGCGGCGGCAGGCACGCCCTCATCGGCGCTGAAACCGGGAGTTCCTTTGACCGCAAGAAGGCGGCGTGCGTCCGTAGTATATTCCTGACGGCGGCGCACCGTCTCCGGATCGTCGGAAGGAAGCAGAGACAGGGCGCGCTTGCGCGCACCTTCCGTCGCGGCATACCCGGCGAGCATGTCGATAATCTTATCATATTCGAGCGTGTGCAGCGTTTTGTTGGTACAGACCATATCAGTTACTTGTTTCCTTATAGAATTGCAGGGTTTTGAAATCCCGGTCGGTCTGGTATAGCAGATACCGTTCCGCCGCGCCGGCGAACAGTTCCGCCTCCTCGTCAGAGAGCCGGAATGCGAAGAGTCTTTCAAGCGGGGCTTCAAAGCAATGCCGCATAGCTGCCATGACCCCCGGTGTCAGCAGCGCCAGCGGATGCGCGCCTGCAGAATCGCCGGATGCGGCCTGTGCGCGGTTGCGGCAGCCGGAACACAGCAGTCTGCCGTCCGCAAGATCGAGCGACATATCCGCATCCGTCTCCCCGCAGATCGAGCAGCCCCCGGTAATATCGGGCATGAACCCCAGCTCGGCAGCGGCACGCCATTCGAAAACCGCCTTCAGATGCCCGAGGGTGTACTGATCGCCTGCGATCAGGTACAGGGTGTTGAGCACCAGCCGCAGAAACGAGGCGTCCTCCGCACCGGCGGCACAGTCGGCGGTCACCTGCGCCACATAGGAGGCGAGCGCCATTTTTTCAATCGAGGTGTGCAGGCTGAAGAAATTCTCAATCAGTTCCACTTCCCGCACCCAGTAGAAATCTCCCTTGCGGTACAGGACAAAGCGGCTGTAACTGTACAGCTGTACGCCTGCGAGAAAGCGGCTTTTGACCGATTTGCTGCCGTTGGCTACCGCACGCACCATGCCGAGTTCCGCGGTGAAAATGGTCAGCAGACGGTCATTTTCCGCCAGCGGCACCGAGCGCACCACAAGCCCGGTGGCTTCCCCGGTCATATCTGATCTTCCTTATATCCGAAATTGGAAAGAATGAAATCGCTGTCGCGCCAGTTTTCCTTGACCTTGACCCACAGATCCAGAAAAACACGGCAACCGAAAAAGTGCTCAAGATCAGCCCGGGCGTAACTGCCGATGGTCTTGAGGGTGGCGCCGTTCTTGCCGATGATGATGCCTTTGTGCGATTGTTTCTCGCAGAAGATTTCTGCCCGGATGCGGATCAGGTCACGCCGTTCGGTGAACTCCTCCACCGTGACCGCAGTGCCGTGCGGGATCTCCTCCTCCAACGTGCGCAGCAACTTTTCCCGGATGATCTCTGCCGCAATCTGCCGCTCGGGCTGGTCGGTGACAATGTCCTCGGGGAAAAACCAGTTGCTTTCGGTCAGGTACCGGGTACATTCGGACAACAATGTGGGCACCCCTTTGCCGCTCCGTGCGGACAGGGGCACCACCGCATCAAAATCGTGTGCTGCGGCATAGGCGGCGATGGTCTGCGCCACATTCTGCGCGCGCACCGCGTCAATCTTGTTGATCACCAGCACTGCCGGCAGACCGCTCTCGCGGATGCGGTCAATCAGGTTCTGTTCGATATCGCCCACCTCCCCGCGCGGCTCAACCACCAGAATCACCGCGTCCGAGTCCCCCAGCGCGGCATCTGCAGTGCGGACCATATAGTCGCCCAGTCTGGTGCGCGGACGGTGCACGCCCGGCGTATCCAGAAAGACAAACTGATCCTCACCGACCGTATGAATGCCCGTGATTTTGTTGCGCGTGGTCTGGGGACGCTTGGAAACAATGGCAATCTTCTCACCCAGAATGCTGTTGAGCAGGGTGGATTTGCCCACATTGGGCCGCCCGACAATCGCTATAAACGCAGTTCTTTTCATATTCCGGCCTCCGTCAGGGCAACTGCAGCATGGCCACAATTTCACGCTGTCTGCGGCACATCTCTTCCTCGTCCTCCGGTGAGGTCTCGTGATCATAGCCGAGCAGATGCAGCATGCCGTGAATCACCAGAAAGGCCGCTTCGCGCAGAAAACCGTGTCCCAGCTGGTCCGCCTGCCGCCCGGTGGTGTCAAGCGACAGCACAAGATCTCCCAGCAGGACCGGACGCTCCTTCGCGGTAAACGCCTCGCCCCGTTCATACATCGGGAAGGACAGCACATCGGTTGCGCGGTCCGTCTTGCGGTACATGCGGTTGATCTGGCGGATATGACGGTCGTCGGTCAGAGTGACCGAAACAGTGGTATCCGGCTCAAAATCTTCATGATCCAGCACCGCCTCAATAGCCTGACGGACCGTGGATTTGAGCGCGTAGGTTGCGCGGCTGTCGTGCACTTCGACCAGAAATTCTACCGTCAACCTGCGTCCGCCGGGCGTGTAATGCTTCAGTTTTTTCATGTCCTTCCTTTCAGGAGCGCGTATCGGGGCGCTTCGCACGGTAACCGTGACGCTGCGCCTCTGCCGCTCCGTTCTCCTGCTCGTATTTTTCGTATGCGCTGATGATCTTCTGCACCAGATGATGCCGCACCACATCGCGGCGGCTGAACTGATGAACCGCAATGCCCTCAATGTTTTTCAGGATCCGGCAGGCAACCGCAAGGCCGCTCTTTTTTCCGAATGCAAGGTCGGTCTGGGACGGGTCCCCGGTCACCACCGCCTTGGAATTATATCCCAGGCGGGTCAGGAACATCTTCATCTGCTCGCTTGTGGTGTTCTGCGCTTCATCCAGAATGATGAAGGAATCATCCAGCGTCCGCCCGCGCATATATGCCAGCGGCGCAATCTCAATCGCCCCGCGTTCCAGGTGCCGGGCGTAATTTTCCGGCCCGAACATCTCGTACAGCGCGTCGTAAAGCGGCCGCAGGTACGGATCAATCTTGTTCTGCAGATCTCCCGGCAGAAATCCCAGTTTTTCTCCCGCTTCCACTGCGGGGCGCGTCAGGATAATGCGGCTGCACTGCTTATTGCGCAGCGCATCCACCGCCATGGCTACCGCAAGGAATGTTTTCCCTGTACCCGCGGGACCGACGCCCAGCACCAGCGTGTTCTGACGGATCGCATTGACATACTTGCGCTGACCGAGCGTCTTGGGCTTGATGGGTTTGCCCTTGTTGGTGACACAGATCACCTCGTCCCGGAATGCCTCCAGATCCTCCTCACAGCCGTCCTCCACAAGCCCCAGCACATAATCCACGCTCTGCTCGGAAATCTGCTCGCCCGCGCTGCACATGCGCTTGAGATAGGAGAGCACGGCGGTGGCACGGCGCACCCCTTCTTCATCCTCTCCCGAAACATAAATGGCGTCCCCGCTCTCCGCGGTGCCGGTACGGCTGTTGGCTACCCGGACGCCGAACCGTTCTTCAATTTTGCGCACATTGGCGTCGCAGGTACCGAAAACGGCGGCAGTCTGCGCGCTGGAGTCGGTTGTAATGATTTTTTCTGCCATGGTATTCCTTTCACTTCATTCCGTGACCCACTGCAACAGGGCAATGGAATCCAAGAATATTTTACTGGTTTTCCATATAAAAAGCAAGTGGTTTTGCGATTTTCCCGATAAAAACAATACGGCAGCGGATGCGATAGCCCCCTTCTTCAAAGGCGCCGGTCACTTCTTTTTCCAGCAGTTCCCCTTCGCGCAGAAAATAGCGCAGTTCATCTGAAAGGCGGCCGTGGGCAAGCCTTGCATTTTCACCTGCGGTATAATGGACCTCAACCTGCTCTTCGGTATACCGGTAAGCGGTCGAAACGGTGATCGGCAGGCGGAAACGGTCAAACAGATACAGTCTGCGTGTCTGTACCTCTGCATCTGCCGGCAGACGGCCGATCTGCAGTCCGAACAGAGAAAAAGAAAAACCGCACAGCCTGCCGTCGGTGCGTTCGGTTACCGTCTCGCTCTCCGGAACAAACACCTCAAAAGTACGCTCCATCATCCCGTACACTTCCCCGTCCGCCGTGACTCCGCGCACACCGTCATAGGTATCCATCAGTCCGGAAATCAGGAGTTCTCCTGCCCGCACCGTGTCCCCGACCTTCACAGCCGCACGGCCCTGCCGGACCGTGATTTCGGTAATGACCGCGTCGCAGTCAGATACCAGATTGACATATCCGTTGCCGTCCTCGGGAACTGCGGTGATCGGACTGCCGGTGCGCGGACGGAGTTCCACCTCGGCTACCACGCCGGTCCGGCGCACCGTGATCCAGGAAATCTCCTCGTGACGCTGCAGGAAGGAAGCGGCAATCGCATCTCCGTCAAAGCCGAACACCGACATCCCTTCAGAAAGTCCCGCCTCTTCCAGTCCGCAGAGCAGAGCATCGCGGTCGGTCGGGACAGTGCCGACGAACCGCACTTCCCAGATGAAGGCCCGGGAGCCGCACAGAAGAAGCACCCCCAGCAGGCACCCGACGCAGAACGCCGCATGCCGGCGCGCCGTTCGCTTGACAAACGGCAGAAGCCCCACCGGATAGGTTGTGAAGGAGATCCCCCGGTCATGCAGTTTCTGCCCTAATACTTCCTTGTATTTTTCGTAAATCTGCACGGTAAATCTGCCCTTGCGGCGGCGGTGGCGCCGACTCTCAAGTCCTGCTTCAAACAGGATTGAAACCACCGCCCCCTCGTCTGCCTCGTCAAAGGAAAACCCGATCAGTCCTTCATGTGCCGGACGCATGATCCCCCTCCGCCTCTTTCCCGAACGAGCAGGTCCGGATCACGCCGATGACATCCAGCGCTCCGCTGGTGTAGGTGCGGCACAGCAGATTTTCCCCGGTCAGGGTCAGAATCTCCCCTCCGGTGTCAAAAATCAGCTCGGTCGGGGTGTACCGGATTATCCGCCGGACGCCCGACAGAAGCAGGACCTTGTTTTTCTCGTTATACTGTTCCATTTCAAAGCGGAATTTTCCGAAGACCCGCAGCAGCGAGGGGGTGGGCGGGGCGGACTGCTCCTTTTTTATTCTCTCTCTTCGGCTTCTGGTCATGTCCCTGTACCTCCGTTCATAAGATATATTAACTTATGTGCAGAGAGGTGTCCGCATGACTCAAATCCGAAAAGGACAGTGGCTTTTCCCGCTTGTTCTGCTGCTTGCCGGGATTCTGCTGTTCCGCGCCTATGAAGTGACCCAGTCCATCCGCAACGCGCTTACCCTTGCCGCCGTGCGTGTGATTCCCGCTCTGCTGCCCTTTATGATTCTTTCGGAATATCTGCCCTGCTGCGATTTTTCCATACCGGAACGCTTCGGGGGACGCCTGTTTGAGTGGTGCTTCCGCATTCCGCGGCGCGGGATGGCATCGCTTCTGGCGGGTGTGTGCTGCGGCTTTCCGATCGGGGCCAAGGTGGCGGTGGAGGATTACCGGAACGGGTACCTGACGCGCGGTGAATGTCAGCGCCTGCTCGCGCTGTGCTCTGTGACCGGTCCTTCCTTCCTTGTCGCGGCAGTGGGAATCGGACTGTTCGGGGACGGGACAAAAGGGGTGTTCCTGTTCGCCGTGCAGATGGTGGCAGCCGCGCTGACCGGGCTTCTGATGCGCATCGGCGCCCCCGCCGTCACGCCGAAAAAAGAACCGCTGCCTCCCCCTATGCCGAGTCCGGTCTATGCGGTGCGCCATGCGGCGGAAAACACCCTTTATGTCACTGCATTCATCGTTGTTTTCTCTCTGCCTCAGATTATCCTGCCTGACGAAACACCCGTCCTGCTGCGTGCACTCTTCCTGCTGCCTTTTGAGGTGAGCAATGCCGTTTCTGCAGCGGCGGGACTGCCGGGCCATACGGGACTGATTCTGGCATCGGCGGCGGTGGGCTTCTCGGGGCTTTCGGTTCATCTGCAGACCCATCTGTTCATCGGAGATGCCGGGCTTTCCACGCGGGTATTCTTTCTGACGAAATGCTGCACAGCGCTCCTTTGCGCGCTTCTGACTTTTTTCACAGCACCGCTCTTTTTCGCTTGACAGGCGGGCATTTCTGTGCTACAGTAAAAGAAAAAAGGAGGGAGCCATGTCTTCAAAAATAAAAGATCCCGATACCGCGCGCATCTGCGCGACCTGTGAGCACGCAGAACTGCCCGATCCCGGATCGGGTGAGGAAACCGTCTACTGCCACCGCAAACAGATCCGCGTACCGGCTGACCAGTACTGCCGTTCTTACTCTTACGATCTGCTCAAGCGCATCCCGGGATCAGCGCACGCAAGCGTGCCCACACTGGATCCCGAAGCAATTGATCTCTGATCTTCTGCCCGTCCGGATCAGCCGCATGCCGCGCCTTTCCCGCCGGTGACCGCAGGTCCGCTCAGAGTCCGACCGGCGCCGCTGTGCAATGTACCCGCTATGTCGG
>CASFDI010000087.1 GCA_949293405.1 uncultured bacterium
ACAGACCTCCCTGGGTACCACACGTTTCTTTCCCTCCATCCATCTGCCGCATTTACTGCACATGATTCCGTGTAGCTATTGGGCTTCGTCTTGGTTAGCAGACTTACCCTCATGTACGGCCTTCTATACGGTTTCTGTTCGTCAGACCAGAGGTTTGCCCGTGGGTTTGTAGGTTCCCCACATCCGGCTTCCTTCAGATTCCACCTCACGATGGACACCCTTGCCTTCGGCTATGTCCTTCCCGCTTCCGGGCGGATTTGGGACTTGCACCCTTGAGAAACGTGCGCCGCCAGGCGCACTAATGATGCAAGGGCCGGTCCCATAAGGGGCCGGCCCTTGCATTTTTCACCTGTCTTACAGCAGAACACAGGTGATATCACACAAATAAACGCGGCACGCTCCATGTAACGCATTTGAAAGCTACCGCCTTACCCGTAAAGATAGCTTCCGGAGAGCATGCTGTTTGCATTTTCCGAAATGGTACTGCCTCACAGCGGAAATCAGAATAAAATCCAAATACATCCCACCACTTTCGGAGCAGGAGCCCCCATCTTAACCATGGAACCGCATGCGTATACTCCTCTGCCGCACGGTCCCGTGCGTTGCTTTGTGACCTGAGATCGGACCGTCAGACACAATAAAGGTGACCCGGATCAAATTATACCTCCCGTCGCCTTCCCCGGAAGAATTGCCTGTAATTGTACCATCCTGCATGGTAAATGTCCCACTGTTGACATAAACCCCGCCTCCGTATTCCGCCCGGTTACCCCAGCCGGCTGTGCATTCGCAAAACTACGCCCCCGGCTCTGCCGAATCGGCAGAGCCGGGGGCGCTCAGGACTGACTGTTCCGGATCAGATCCGGGGCAGCTGGTCGAAACTCTTCTGCAATTCTTCGTCTGTAGGAATATAATCGCTCATCTGGTGATTGTGGAACTTCTCATACGCCACCATGTCAAAGTATCCGGTACCGGTCAGGCCGAAGAGGATGGTCTCCTCCTCGCCGGTTTCACGGCAACGGATCGCCTCATCCATCGCCGCCTTGATGGCATGGCTGGACTCGGGCGCGGGCAGAATGCCTTCCACCCGTGCGAACTGTTCCGCCGCCTCAAAGACATCGGTCTGGATGACCGAACGTGCTTCCAGCAGTCCGTCGGCACGCAACTGCGACAGTGTAGGCGACATGCCGTGATAGCGCAGACCACCTGCATGGTTGGGAGACGGGATGAATCCGGCGCCCAGCGTGTACATTTTCGCCAGAGGGCATACCATACCCGTATCGCAGAAATCGTATGCAAACACACCGCGTGTCAGCGACGGGCAGGAAGCAGGCTCCACTGCAATGAAACGGTACTGTGCTTCCCCGCGCAGCTGCTGCCCCATAAAGGGCGCAATCAGACCGCCCAGGTTGGAACCGCCGCCCGCACAGCCGATGATCACATCCGGCTTGACACCGTAGAGATCCATTGCGGTCTTTGCCTCAAGGCCGATGATCGATTGGTGCAGCATGACCTGATTGAGCACCGAACCCAACACATAGCGGTATCCGTCGCGCGATGCCGCGGCTTCCACTGCTTCGGAAATGGCGCACCCCAGAGAACCCGTAGTCCCGGGGAACCGTGCCAGCAGATCGCGCCCCACCTGAGTCTCCTCGGAAGGAGAAGGTGTGACAGATGCCCCGTAAGTGCGCATGACCTCGCGGCGGAACGGCTTCTGCTCATAAGAGCCCTTCACCATGAAGACCTTGCAGTCAAGTCCCAGATACGCGCACGCCATGGCAAGCGCCGTGCCCCACTGACCTGCTCCCGTTTCGGTGGTCACGCCCCGCAGTCCCTGATGCTTGGCATAGTAGGCCTGTGCAATGGCAGAGTTCAGTTTATGGCTTCCGCTGGTGTTGTTGCCCTCAAACTTATAGTAAATTTTGGCGGGGGTTTTCAGTTTTTCCTCCAGGCAATACGCCCGGATCAAGGGAGACGGACGGTACATCTTGTAAAAAGACAGAATATCGTCCGGAATATCAAAATAGGCGGTCGTGTCGTCCAGTTCCTGACGGATCAGCTCATCGCAGAACACCGGCCGCAGATCGTCAAAGCTCATCGGCTCATGAGTTGCGGGGTTGAGCAACGGCGCGGGTTTGTTCTTCATATCCGCGCGCAGGTTGTACCATTTTTTAGGCATCTGATCCTCGGTGAGATAGATTTTGTAGGGAATGTTTTGCTGTTTCATGATTGTTCCTCCTTCAAAATACGATTTCTCCGGGGCAGTAAAAAAACTCCTGCCCCGACAATGTTGCCGGGACAAGAGTTGATCATCACTCCTGCGGTACCACCCTGCTTGGCGCCGAAGCGCCCACTCACGCATACATTCATATGCCGGCATTTGCTAACGGAGTGCCGCTCCGTCTCCTCTACAGGTGCACCTGTTCGATTCGCCCTCGAAAGCCCATTCCCACCGGTACTGCCTGCCGCTTCCCACCATACGCGGCTCTCTGTGAGGTGTTTATCTGTGGTACTTGCTCTTTCTCCTCGGTTTGTTGCGAATATTTTAGCACCGCATGTGCGGTTTGTCAAGAGCTTTTTTTTAATTTTTTTCAGAAAATCAGCAAGCTCCGAAGGCCAGCATGGACTCAGCCACCTTCAGGAAGCCCGCGATATTGGCGCCGGCAACCAGATTGCCCTTCATGCCGTATTCTTCTGCCGCCTTGGCTGCGTTGGCATAAATGCCCTTCATGATCTGATGCAGTTTTGCGTCTACTTCTTCAAAAGTCCAGGAGTACCGCATCGAGTTCTGGCTCATCTCAAGCGCGGAAGTAGCCACACCGCCCGCATTCGCCGCTTTGGCAGGCCCGAACAGCACGCCGTTCTTCTGGAAGGTGTGAATCGCATCCGGAGTGGAAGGCATGTTAGCGCCCTCAGCCACAGCAATCACACCGTTCTTGACCAGCGTTGCAGCGGCGTCGCCGTCCAGTTCGTTCTGGGTCGCGCAGGGCAGCGCCACATCGCACGCGATGGTCCAGATGTTCTTGCATCCTTCATGATACTCTGCTTTCGGATGGGTGTCCAGGTATTCCTTGATCCGTCCTCTTCTGACTTCCTTGATCCCCTTGACGGTATCCAGGCATACTCCGTCTGCATCGTAGATGTATCCGTTGGAGTCGGACATGGCAACAACTTTTGCACCCAGAGAGGTGGCCTTCTCATGTGCGTAGATCGCGACATTTCCCGATCCGGAAATCACAACGCGCTTGCCTTCGAAGGACTTGCCGGCCGCTTTGAGCATTTCTTCGGTGAAGTAGCACAGACCGTAACCGGTTGCCTCTTTACGCGCCAGGCTTCCGCCGTAGGTCAGTCCCTTGCCGGTCAGCACACCCGTAAACTCATTGCGGATGCGCTTGTACTGGCCGAACATGTAGCCGATCTCACGCGCGCCGACACCGATATCACCTGCGGGTACATCGGTATCCGGTCCTATATGCCGGCACAGCTCGGTCATGAAGCTCTGGCAGAACCGCATCACTTCCGCATCGGATTTTCCCTTGGGATCAAAGTCGGAACCGCCCTTGCCGCCGCCGATCGGCAGTCCGGTCAGGGAGTTCTTGAACACCTGCTCAAAGCCCAGGAACTTGATGATTCCTTCGTATACGGAAGGATGCAGACGCAGACCGCCCTTGTAAGGACCGATCGCGCTGTTGAACTGAACGCGGAATCCGCGGTTGACCTGTACTTTTCCCTGATCGTCTACCCACGGCACACGGAATTTAATGATCCGTTCGGGCTCTACCAGGCACTCCAGTACGCCCTTGGTCAGAAATTCGGGTCTGCGTTCCACCACCGGCTCGAGCGACTCGAGCACTTCCTGCACCGCCTGATGGAACTCAGGTTCACCCGGGTTCCGTTTGATTACCCGCTCCATCAAAGCGGCAAGTTCCTGATTCTTGAATGCCATTTTTCCTTACTCCTTCATATCAAAAAATATATGCACGCTCATCACGGCTGTTTTTGCTGGTAGGTATTATAACAGATTCTCTTGTGTTTGTCAATAAAAAAGAATGTAGAGATGCAGAAAATTGCAAAAAAATTCAAAAAAATATGGAAAGTCGGTCAAAACAGAAAGTTTTGACCGCCTTTCATGCAGAAATCGTTATCCGCGTTCATCCAATGGAACATAGGGCATGGGTTTTGCCACGGCACGGTATGCCGGGCGGATGATCTTGCTGCCGCTGAGCAGCTCCTCAATGCGGTGAGCGCTCCATCCTGCCACCCGCGAAACCGCGAAGAAAGGTGTATACAACTCCTCAGGCAGCCCCAGCAGATCGTAAACCAGGCCGCTGTAAAAGTCAATATTAGGGCTGACGCCCTTGTAGATTTTTCTCTTTTCCCCGATGACGGTCACTGCCAGTTCTGCCACCTGGCTATAGTAGGCATATTCACGATGACGCCCCTTCTCCTCCGACAGGCGTTCGGCATAAGTCTTGAAGATTTCGGCACGCGGATCTGAAATGGAATAGACCGCATGCCCCATGCCGTAGATCAGCCCCGCGCGGTCAAACGCTTCCTTATCCAACAGGCGTTCCAGATAGGAACGGATCGCCGCAGTGTCGTTCGGGCTCTTGACATGCCGGCGCAGATCGTCCATCATCTGCTTGACCTTGATATTGGCGCCGCCGTGCTTGGGACCTTTGAGCGAGCAGAGAGACGCTGCCATGGCGGAATAAGTGTCCGTGCCGGACGAGGTGACCACATGGTTGGTGAAAGTGGAGTTGTTTCCTCCTCCGTGCTCGGCATGAAGCACCAGAGCCAGGTCCAGGATACGCGCTTCCAGCGGGGTATAGGACATATCGGGACGAAGCAGACGCAGAATATTTTCAGCAGTCGAAAGATGCGGATCAGGACGATGCATCACCAGGCTCTTGCCCTCTTCATAATGCCGGTATGCCTGATAGGCATAAACCGCCAGAACCGGGAAATTGGCAATCAGCTGGATACACTGTCTGAGTACATTGGGGATATCCAGATCGTTGGCGTTTTTATCGTATGCATAAAGAGTAAGCACACTGCGGGCTACCGAATTCATGATATCCCGGTTGGTAGCCTTCATGATCACATCGCGCGCAAAATTGGTGGGCAGGGTGCGGTACGAAGCAAGCGTATGTTCAAATGATGCAAGCTCCTCCCGATCGGGCAGTACACCGAACAGCAGCAGATACACAGCCTCCTCGTAACCGAACCGTTCTTCCCGCCAGAAGCCGTGCACCAGGTCCTCAATATTGACCCCGCGGTAATACAGTTCGCCACGGCACGGAACATCCCCCTGTTCGGTTTCACGGGAAGAAACAATCGTGGAAATTTCGGTCAGTCCGGTCACCACGCCGCGTCCGGAGAGATCCCGCAAGCCGCGCATCACCTGATATTCACGGTACAGAGAGGGATCAATGATCGAGTGCTCCACCGCAAGATCCGCCAGTCGGTAGATCTCGGGAGTGAGTGCGGAATAGTTGTGTCTTGCCATATCGGTACCTCCAAAATCAGCGTTGCAGTCACACATCTGCAGTGGGAAAGCCGCTGCCGCGGCAAAACCGTACATGCTGTGTTATCTGAAATATATACCATTATACCACATTTGCACAAAAAAAGCAAGACACCCGTCGGGACGGCCTATAACGGCACATGCAGAAGGGCGGCAGCGCAGCAGAAAAGCATGCGCTCCCGCCCGGAATTCAGACAGACTCAAATACCTGATACAGAACCGGCCCCGCTCACTTCCGGAAGGGTACAACATCCCCGACAACACGCCCGATAAAGTATACAAGGCCAATATGAATTGCAAAACATAAAATCACCAGACCACCCGCAATCACCCTGTTTTTGCTCAGCTCGCAAGTTTTCCTCCAGTAATTCCCCATGACCCAAAATTCGGACGCAAAAAACAAAATGTAAAGCCAGTGATTGCGCAACAGCAGCGCCATATTTGACAGCGCATAATTAATGATGATATAATTGATTGAATCGACTGCGATCTCAAACCAGAGGCGGACTTTTTCTTTCATCAGATTCGGAACCTTCTTTCAGAAACGGGCGTGTGTGGGAAAAGGAAGTCCACAGCAAACGCTGATGCCGTACATTACACCTTCACCACCGTTCCCTGTTGTAAACGACTGACATCAGGGCCGGCGGGGTAAAGAAACACGACTTGACATTTGTCACGCTTGCATGTATGATAAAATCAGACTGATCCGGTACTGTCGTCGAGGGAGAATCCGAAAGGCAGGAACGCCGCCAGGGGCGCCTTGCGCGACGCCAGCAGAATCAGGAACTGCCCGGGATCACAGAACTCACGCATGACCTGCAGGCAGATGCCGCAGGGAGGACAGTCCGTCTCAGTCTCACCCGGACGCCCGCCGGTCACCGCAATGGCGCGGAAGGTGCGCTCTCCCGCAGCAAGCGCGCGGTAGAACGCAATGCGTTCGGCACAGCAGGTTGCCCCGTATGATGCGTTTTCAACATTGAAACCTGTGTACACTTTGCCGGACCCCGCCAGCAAGGCCGCTCCGACCCGGAATCCCGAATACGGGGCGTAGGCGTCCCGGGCCGCATCCCGCGCCATACGGAGCAGATCAGACTCAGGGATCTCATGCGTCATGGCATACCTCCTGAAGGAACGAAGTTCCCGCAAGGGTGTAAGGTACCCCGTGCCATGCGGCCACCGTGGCCGCCACATCGGCAAAAGTGGTACGGGTTCCCAGCGGAACAGCGTTGATTTTCTGTCCGTATACCAGAAGAGGCACATATTCACGCGAGTGATCGGTGGAAGGAGTTGCCGGATCGCAGCCGTGATCAGCCGTCACAATCAGCAGGTCGTCCTGCCGCATCATGGGCAGCAGTCCGCCCAGGAAATCATCAAACGCATTGAGTGCTGCAGCGTATCCCTCTGCATCGTTGCGATGGCCGTACAACATGTCGAAATCCACCAGATTGACAAAGCACAGTCCGTCAAAATCCTCTCCCGCCATCTGCAGGGTCGCCGCACAGCAGTCTGCATTTCCATGCACCGGCAGCGACCGGGTCAACCCTCGCTGAGCAAAGATATCTCCGATCTTCCCCACCCCGATGACATCGCGTCCCGCACGGGAAAGCAGATCATTGACGGTATCGGAGGGAGGCGGAAGGGCAAAATCGCGCCGGTCGGGCGTCCGTACGAAATCCGGATAGGTGCCGCTGAACGGCCGTGCAATAACCCGCCCCACCCCATGCGGAGGCTTAAGCATTTCGCGTGCGACCATGCAGCAGCGATACAACTCTCCCAGGGGCACCACATCGGTATGCGCAGCAATCTGGAACACGCTGTCGGCCGAAGTATAAACAATCAGCCCTTCGCACGCCATCTGCTCGCGACCATAATCCCGGATCACTTCAGTGCCCGAATAGGGTCTGTTGCAGAGCACGGGTCTGCCGACCGCCTCCGAAAAGGCCTGTATCAGTGCAGGCGGGAACCCGTCGGGATAGGTGGGGAACGCCGTATCACTCACAAGGCCAGCCAGTTCCCAGTGCCCCGTGGCGGTATCCTTGCCCCGTGAACGCTCCGCCATCCGGCCGTAAGCACCGCGCGGCTGCGCGCCGTCATCCGGCAACACTCCCTGCATGCCCGGAATACGGCTAAGCCCCAGTGCGCATAGATGCGGCAGATGCAGCCT
The DNA here is from genome assembly GCA_949293405.1 of uncultured bacterium. Lineage (GTDB taxonomy): Bacteria > Bacillota > Clostridia > Oscillospirales > CAG-272 > UBA1740. Next base: position 7,689 of record CASFDI010000087.1, read on the forward strand.
CCCGGTCTGTGCAACCGAACGCAGGGTAAAACTTCCCTCATCGCCGTATGCCCCGGCGTCAGGCAACGCGCCCACGCCGACGCTGTCCATCACCAGAAGAAAAGTGCGTCGTTTTATCATGTTCAGCCACTCCTCTCTCCGGCAGAAAATCCTGCCGGCTTGCCGGTCCGGCGCCGTTCTGCGCTGCTGCCCTTCCGGTTCGGACCGTGTTCCGGGCAAGAGGCATATTGGCCGTACCGTTTTTATTGTATCACAGCCGGTGAAAAATAACAACCCCGGCCGTCACGAAAAAGGAGGCGTTATGCGCAACTGCAAAACAGCCGGCCCAGGCACGCGCTGTGCATTTGTTCTCGCTCTGCACCTGTGTGCGCTGATGCTGCCCCTGCCGACGGGCAGCGGATGGGACGCACTTGTAACCATCCTGTCATTTGTCCTGCCGCTGTTGCTGTGGGTGAGTCAGGTGTGCAGAGAGGTTCCTCTGTCCGCTCTGTACCGTCGGCAAGGAACGGTTCTGCTTCCCCTGCTGCCTCTTTTCGTACTGCTCACCATGGGATTGACCGCGGGTTGTTCCGCATTGGGCTCACTTGCGGGACTGTCATCCGTCCCCCTGGAGACAAAGCGGTTTGCAGCAGCACTGATGAATGATGCTCTGCTGCCTGCTGTATGTGAAGAAGGGACCTGGCGGATGCTGGCGATTTCCGTGCTTGCTGCAGACTGTACGGCAACGCAGAATCAGACAGGTGGCGCCCCCTTCCCCGACCCGTACCGCAGCGCAGCCGCCGCGTGTTCACTTTTATTTGCATTTGCGCATCGCGACCCGATCCGGTTGCTCCCTGCACTGCTTGCCGGGTGGATTCTTGCAATCCTGGTCAGACATGGCGGTATACTGCTGGCTGTTCTTTTCCATGCCGTCAATAACACGGTGTCCCTGCTTACTGTATACTTTTATTTTCAAAATATACTTGTTGTTCTGGCTGTGTGCTGTTTGTCCGGAATGATGATTCTGCTGATCCCCCCCGTGTTCCGCCGCATCAGACCGGCGCTCTCCGATCTCATCCCGGGAGGGCGCACCCTGCCGGCTGCCGGACGGTTGCTGCTGTTTACTCCGTTGCTTGCCATACTGCTGTTTTTGCTCACTCTGACCTGTCTGGAGGTATTTTTATGACCGAACGCTACCCGCTCTCCGCGCAGCCCTTCTACGAACCGACCCCCGGAGAGGACGCGGCATGGATGGCACTGGCACTGGAAACGGCCCGGAGCGCTGCCGAAGCGGATGATATTCCGGTCGGGGCCGTAGCAGTGCGCAACGGAGAGGTGTTGGCAGTCGCTTGCAACATGCGCGAGCGCACCCGGTGCGCCACCCATCACGCGGAGATTCTTGCCATTGAAGAAGCGTGCCGCAAACTGGGGGGATGGAGATTGCCCGGCACCACCCTGTATGTTACCCTGGAGCCCTGCCCCATGTGCGCCGGGGCAATCATCAATGCACGCATCCCACGGGTTGTGTACGGTGCGTCCGACCCGAAGGCGGGCGCTTTCGGCTCTCTGCTCAATCTGAACGATTTTCCGCTCAACCACAAACCCGCCCTGATCCGGGGCGTGCGGGAGCGGGAATGCGCGGATCTGTTGCGCGCATATTTCCGGAAAAAGCGTCTAAAATAAGCATATCATCCCAAAATCCATCAGAAAAGGCCAGCCTGCAGTTATCGTCTTGCTGCGGCTTCGGATTTCGATATGCTGATTGCACATGCCGTCTGCGACCCCTCCCCCGCTGTCACCGGACAGATTGCCGCTCTTGCCACGCAACCCGGCACCCGTCATGTGGCGATGATGCCGCGCGATTATCCCGGCACGGAAGCCCTGATGCGCGCAGGGGTGGAGTGCATGGTGTTGCCCGGAGGACACAGCCGTGATTTTTCCGTATCGGATATTCCGCTGTACCGTGGCGCAATCCGCCGTCTGAACCCGGATGCGGTGCATACGCACGGCTGCGCCACTGCGCGGCTTGCCGCGCGCGGTACCGGGGTGCCGGTGACGCTTGCCACCCGTTACACGCCCAGACGTACTCCCCTGGCCCCGCCTCTGCGCACCGTATACGGTAAGGTGACAGACTGCACGGTGGCACCCCGCCGCACGGTGGAAGAGCAACTGCAGCGGGAACACATTGTACCCGACCGCATTGCCCGTATTCCGGTCCCGCTGACAGTCGATACGGACCTGTCGGTACGCGCGGTACGCCGACAGGCTCTGGGGGTACCCGATCATGCCTTTCTGGTAGGGTGCCGTTGCAACCTGGGGCCTCTGTGCGGCGTATACACGCTGCTTTATGCAGCACGAGAGTTGCTTTCCCGCAGTCCGGATTACCGCTTTCTCATTGTCGGCGATGGCAGTGAACGGCAGCAGCTCGTTCAGTTTGCCGGACGGATGGGACTCAATGATCAGGTGCGTTTTATTTCTTCCGGGGCGGCTGACCCTTATTATGACCCCGCGTTTGACCTGTTTGTTTCCTGCACCGCAGACCGGGCTGACAGTGCGGTACCGCTCTGTCAGGCAATGGCCATGGGCATTCCGGTCATCGGCACTCTCTGTGGAGAAGCACGGGATTATGTGACACAAGGATCAGAAGGATTCCTGGTGCCTGCCGGGGATGCGGAGGCGCTTGCGGCGCGCATTGACCTCTGCCGACTGTGGGACACGCTGCGCATGCGTATGTCCGCAGCGGCACGCCGTTCGGGAGCGCGTTTTTCCGAGTCGGCAGGGGCGCAGTCTAACACTGCGCTGTACGAGCATCTGCTGGCTGAGAAAAAATAAATTTCGCCCCTGTCGCTTCGGGCTGGCAGGCTGACGATCCGGCTTGCTGCTCAGGCAGTCTCTTCCCAGCTTGTTTTCCGGCTTGTTTTCCTGCTGCTTTGTCCCGTTTTCCAGGCAGCAGGAAAACCGGTTCCGGCCGGGTGACAAATGTCGCGTCCCCTGTTATATTCCGTTTATTCATCGGTTAAACCGAAGGGGCGCTTGCCTATCCCTGCCTGCTCCGTAAAGATTCCGTACCGCGTCAGATGATTGCTGCCCGGTTCCGATCCGGACCCGGGCACGCAGGGTCGAAATTCACCCTTGCGTTCCGGCCGATGGTATGATAAAATAGGATTATGAATAAACAAGAATATCTGGAATGCGGACGCATTGTGGGTACACACGGCGTACGCGGAAAAGTCAAGATCGAATCCTGGTGCGATTCTCCGCAGGTGCTGGCCGGATTACCGGCGGTCTACCTGCACGCGCCCGACGGTACATACGCTCCTCTGCCACTGCGCGAGCCCAGGCCGCATGGCGGACAGGTAGTGACCGGATTTGACGGGGTTGAGACACCCGAGGCGGCGCTTTTGCTGCGGGGACAGGTGGTATATGCCAGACGGGAAGATATCCCGATACCGGAAGGCGAGCTACTGCTTGCCGATCTCGCCGGACTGCCGGTTCTGGACGCTGACACGGGTGCGGCATACGGGACCCTGCTGCGCGTCGAATTTTCTCCCGCATCTGTCCTGTATGTTGTGGGCACCCCGGGCGGAAAAGAGGTTCTGCTTCCGGCAGCAGGTCCCTTTATCATCAGGAAGGAGGCCGGGGTGGGCATTTTCATCCGTCCGATACCGGGTTTTTTCGATGAAATTTGATATTATGACCCTGTTTCCGGAAATGGTGGAACGCATTACGGGAGAGAGCATTCTGGGCAGGGCGCAGGAGAACCACCTGATTACGGTCCGCTGCCATAACATCCGTGATTACAGTGAAAACCGGCATCACAATGTAGATGACACCCCCTACGGCGGGGGCATGGGAATGGTCATGGCTGCCCCTCCCATCTGGAACTGTCACCAGGCGATCCTGGCACAGGTCGGGGCTGACGAGCGTTGCCGCACCGTCTATCTTTCCCCCCGCGGCAGGCGCTTTGATCAGGGGGTTGCACAGGAATACACCGCATACGACCGGTTGATTTTGCTGTGCGGGCACTATGAAGGGGTTGACGAACGGGCCATCCGACTGGTTGCAGATGAAGAATTGTCGGTAGGAGATTATGTACTGACCGGCGGTGAGTTGCCTGCATGCATTGTGGTGGATGCGGTTTCCCGTCTGCTGCCGGGCGTACTGTCGGATCCGGCATGCCACCGGGAAGAGAGCATCGCCAGCGGACTGCTGGAATACCCCCAGTATACCCGTCCCCCCTGTTTTATGGGAATGGAGGTACCGGAAGTGCTGCTCAGCGGTCACCATGCCCACATTGCGGACTGGCGTCTGCAGCAGTCTCTGGAACTGACCCGGAACATGCGTCCCGATCTGTACGAAGCATATCTTGCCGCACATCCTGCCGAACCGCCCCGGAAAAAGAGAAGAAGAACCTCGTCTGAGCCCGGTTCTTGAGTGTCAGGTGGGGAAAATGGGGCGGTTTTATGGACAAACATAACAACTTTTTGTAAAAGCTGTTCCGGAAATTACTCTATAATTCATGATTTTTCGCCAAGGCGAGGCGATCTTGCGGGAAGCTCTTGATTTTTCTGTTCCAATTTGATATAATATAATCGTTTAATATGACTGAGTCCGCATCATTTCACTTCTGTCAAATCTGAGGAGATTTTAGGTATGATTTCACGTTCGGTCACCATTAAAAACAGTGTCGGTCTTCACGCAAGACCCGCTACTTTCTTTATTCAGAAGGCAAACTCCTACCGCAGTTCCATCTGGGTGGAAAAAGAGGATCGCAGAGTCAACGCCAAGAGTCTTCTGGGCGTTTTGTCCATGGCTATTGTGAAAGGGACGGAAATTACCCTTATCGCAGACGGTCCTGACGAAGTGGAAGCACTCGAAGGACTGGCTAAACTGATCGAAACAGAACTGTAACCCGATTGCAGCCCCGGGCTGCCAAATAAGAAAAGCGGCGGCCCTGTCGGCTGCCGCTTTTCTCTTTCTGAAAGGAGTATTATGAATCCCAGACTGCCCGTTCTGCGGGAAAAAGCAGCAACACTGCCCCTGACCCCCGGCGTCTATCTGATGAAAGACCGCAACGGACAGATTATTTATGTCGGAAAATCGCGCAAAATGCGTAACCGGGTGAGCAGTTATTTCCTCTCTGACACGACCCACAGCATCAAGACGCGGAAAATGGTGTCTGCGGTCTACGATTTTTCGTATATCCTGTGCGATACGGAGATGGAAGCGCTTACTCTGGAAAATCTGCTGATCAAAGAGCATGAGCCGCGCTACAACATCAAACTCAAGGATGCCAAATCCTATCCCTATATCCGCATTTCAAAGGAAGCATACCCGCGCATTACCGTGACACGCCGCCGCGCCCCGGACGGTGCCTCTTATTTCGGTCCGTACCGGTCGGCCCAGGAGGCTTATTCGTCAACAGAAGCGGTATGCGGTATTCTCGGGCTTCCGGTGTGCAAGCGTTCTTTCCCCCGCGACATCGGGAAAGAACGCCCCTGCCTGTACCGGCAGATGGGCAGATGCGTCGCCCCGTGCACCGGTGAAGTGAGCGCGGAGGCCTACGGCGCACTGATTGAAAATGCACGTCGCATTTTCCTCGGTGATACCGCTCAGACTGAAAAGGCCCTGACCGAGCAGATGCAGCGGGCGGCAGAGGAAGAGCAGTACGAGCTGGCGGCAGGGTTCCGCGACAAACTGGAGGCACTGCGCCGACTTTCGGAAAAGCAGAAAGTATCGGGCGATGAACGGGCAAACCGGGATGCACTCGCCATATGCGAAGACGGAGGGACCGGAGTTCTTGCAGTACTGAGCATCCGCAACGGGAAACTGCTCAACAAGCAGGAATATACCTTCTCCGCACTGGAGATGACCGACGAAGAGAGTCTGTCCGCGCTCATCCTCCAATATTATCGGGAAGTGGCATCCGCGCCGCGTGAGGTTCTGACCGACTTTTCTCTTGCCCCCGGCGAATACGAACTGCTCTCCGACTGTCTCTCCCGACTGAACGGACACAAGGTGACCGTGCGCAAACCGCAGCGCGGGGAGTTGCGGAGGCTGTGCGATATGGCGTTGACCAACGCCCGGCAGAAAGCAGCGCAGCAACGCCTGCAAGCCGAACACGAGGACCGCAATCTGGTGCGTCTGGCTTCCCTTCTGGGACTGGAAGTGTGCCCCGACCGTGTCGAAGCATATGATATTTCCAATCTTGGGGACGCGCATATCAACGCCTCTATGGTGGTGTTCGAAAATCACCGGCTGGCGCGTTCGGAATACCGGACCTTCCGCATCCGGGAAACAGATGGGCGCGACGACTACGGCGCTATGCGGGAAGCGCTGCGCCGCCGTCTGTCACACATCGGAGACGGCTCCTCCTCTCTTGGGAAAATGCCCGACCTGATCTTGCTCGATGGTGGCATCGGACAGGTGCATGCCGTGCGCGAAATCCTGCCTGAACATCTCGGGCATCTGCCCATATTCGGTATGATCAAGGACGAACATCACAAAACACGCGCCATGACCGACGGCGAACGGGAAATTTCTTTCGCCACGGAGCCGGGGGTATATGCTTTTGTCTACCGGTTGCAGGAAGAGGCGCACCGGGTAGCCGTGTCGCACACAATGGGAGAAAAGCGGCGGACCCTGCGCCGCTCCTCGCTGGAAGATATCCCCGGGATCGGTCCCGCCAAGGCCCGTCTGCTGCTGAACGCTTTCGGCAGTCTGCGTGCACTGGGTGAAGCAGGGCACGACGCCCTGCGTGCAGTCAAAGGCATCTCGGAACGGGATGCCGCAGCGGTTGAAACCTATTTCACAGAAAAGCGGCAATCGGCCGTACAGAGGAAAGGAACCTGATATGCGCATCATCACCGGGCAGGCAAAAGGCTGCCGTCTTTCCACCCTCGCAGGAGAGGAAACCCGTCCCACTGCTGAACGGGCCAAAGAGGCCATCTTCTCCAGTCTGCAGTTTGAATTGGCTGACAGACGGGTGCTGGATCTGTTTGGTGGCAGCGGTCAGTTGGGACTGGAAGCACTCTCCCGCGGAGCCGCAAGCGCCATGTTTGTGGACGCCTCCGCCGATGCCATGGCCGTGATCAAGGAAAATGCACGCCGGACCGGATTTTTTGACCGGAGCCGTTTTCTGATCAGCGATTACCGCAGCTACCTGCGCAAAGGTGCGCGCAAGGATCTCTACTCCCTGGTTTTTCTGGATCCCCCCTACGCCCGCCGCGACTGGCTTGCCGATGCGGTCGACCGGATGATCAGCGGCGATATGGCGGAAGACGGATGCCTGTTTGTATGTGAAAGCGATACGCCGGATGTACTGGCCGGTTGTGCCTGCCGGGAGCAGCTGGCACCTGTCAAAGAAGCGAAATACGGCATTGCCCATATTCAGATTCTGCGTTTTATGAAAGGCCCCTCCCATGATTGATAAAATACTTATACCCGGAACCTATGATCCGCCTACCCTCGGTCACCTGCATATCTTTGAGCGTATGCAGCCGCTGTGCCGTCAACTGATTGTAGGCGTGTTCATCAATCCGGAAAAACACACCTTGCTTACCGTCGAGCAGCGTGTACAGTTGCTGATTGCAGCCACCGCTCACCTGCCGCGGGTCCGCGTACTGTCCGATGACGGCTATGTGGCCGATTTCTGCCGGCGGGAAGCCATCTCCCTGATTGTCAAGGGGGTACGGACCGAACAGGATTACCGATATGAAGCCGACATGGCGGCATACAATTTCCGGCGCGGCGGTGTGGAAACTCTGCTGCTGCCCGCTGATCAGACACTGAAAGATGTCAGCAGCACCGCGGTGCGTATCCGCATCGCACACGGAGAACCCTATAACGACCTCTGCCCGCCCGAGATCTGCAAACTCCTGCCCGCCATGCTCTCAAACTCCGCGGCACCGGATCAGTGAATGTGCAGGGGCAGGCGGTGTCTCTTTGCCACGCTGCCTGTCCGGTCTGCTCCGCATGTACCGATCTGTACCGAGCGATCCGGTCTTATATGGAACGGTCCGGTTCCGGCTTTCCCGTCGTGCTCTGCTGTTCTGCCTGTTCAGACCCGCTTTGATGATTCAGAGCTGCGCTACCGCTTGCCGCATTTCTTCTGTTTCTCCGAGCGCTCAGACAGGACAGACTGCGGACAACTGCGTCTGCAAAAGCAGATGCGGACAGAGACGGTACAGAAAAAGCCGGAACGCCTTGACAGGTTCCGGCCGTTGATGTATAATACATACATCATACTTGCCGATGTGGCGGAATTGGCAGACGCCTCGGACTTAAAATCCGATGGGACTCACCTCCCGTACCGGTTCGAGCCCGGTTATCGGCACCAGCGCTGCATGCAACCTGTGTTGCATGCAGCGCTTTTTCTTTTCCCAGGTCTGAACTCCGTTGCCGAGCGGAAACGGGGCCGGAGAGAGCCGGCGGGCGTTTGTAAAAAGCGCTCTGACGCTCCGGGCTTGCAATGCAGTCTTCTTTACCCGCAAAGCACAAGGAGCCTTTCGCCCCTTGACAAACCCATGGAAATATGATAGTCTGTTTTTATCAATACTATAGTACGCCGTCCGGCGAAGGAGGTCCCATGCCCCAGACGCATCTGACCGTCAGTGGCAGCCGTTTTCTGATCAACGGCTTGCCTACCTATCAGGAGACCGGAAATCCGGCAGTATACGGACTGCTGATGAATGCCCGCTTCATTCAGGGGATTTTTGACGATGACTCAGGGCATGAGCGCTATCACCGGTTCGGGCGTCGGTTTGATCCCGAAGCACACACGGATGCCCTGATTGCCGCACTGCCCGCCTGGTATCGCTGCGGACTGCGGGCCTTCACGGTAGGGCTTCAGGGAGGAGGCCCCTGCTTTACCATTCCGAATGAAACCATCCGGAACAATCCGTTCGGTGCAGACGGCTCCGTGATAGATCCTGCATACCTCGCCAGGCTGGACCGGCTGTTGCGTGCGGCTGACCGGCTGGGGATGGTCGTGATTGTGAGTCTGTTTTACGGACAGCAGGCGACCCGGCTTGCCGATGACCATGCGGTTGAGTGTGCGGTGGTCACGGCGGCACACGCCCTGCGCGACGGCGGGTATACCAATGTCATCATTGAAATCGCGAATGAACACAATGTTGCGCCCTTCCGCGCCCACCCGATCCTGTATAGCGAGGAGGGCATCGTGAGCCTGATGAATCTTGCGCGGCAGGAGTCCGGCGGCATGCCGGTGGGATGCAGCGGAACCGGCGGATATTTCAGCCCCGCGATTGTGCGCGGCAGCGATGTGATCCTGATTCACGGCAACGGCCAGTCCCGGCAGGAATTGTGTAACCTGATTGCCGCCTGCCGTACCGAAAAACCGGATACCCCGATCGTATGCAATGAGGACTCCCCTGACATCACCCACCTGCCGGTGGCGGTGCACGAAGGCGCCTCCTGGGGGTATTATAATAATCTCACCAAGCAGGAACCCCCCGCCGATTTCGGTATAACACCGGGTGAGGACACTTATTTTGCTCTGCGCATGGCAGAAACGCTGGGCATCCGGGGCACCGGAATAGATGAGCCGGACCCCTTTCTGCTGCAGGGTCTCTCAGAAAACGAAAGTACGGAGGGCAAGCGCTGGCCACGCCTTGCCGCGCGCCATCCGGAAAAAGTGGACCGGGTGGAATTTTACCGGGACGGCACACTGCTCTGCACCGTGTACGATCCTCCCTTTACAGTAGGATACCGCAGCAACTGGTACCAGAACACGCTGCCGCGCAATGAATGGGGAGAGGCATGGGAGGCACGGATTTACCTGACCGACGGTACAGTCACCTCACGCTTTCAACGCGTTGCGGAAGTATAAGACTCCTCTTCCTGCCGCAGCCACTCGCTCACGGACACGCCGTACCGGCGGCGGAACACACGGGACAGATAACCGCCGCTTGAGAATCCCACCTGAACGGCTACTTCATCCAGACTGCACTGCTCATATCGCAAGATCTCAATCGCGCGCTCCAGTCTCTGCCTCATGCGATACTCTTCCATGGTCATGCCGCACTCGTGTGCAAACAGCCGGCAGCAATAGCCATGACTGAGAGAAAGCGCTTCGGCGATCTGTCGTGTGCTCCTCTGACCGGCAAGGTCGCTCCCGAGCATCTGTTTGATCCGGCGGATATGCGGATTTTCCTGTCTGGCATGGCAGATCAGCAGCCGGTACAGAATCAGAAGCAGCCAGGCGCCGCACTGCATCTCCCAGTGCGGCTCTTTATTCTGCCAGGCGGTGCCGATCTGTGTAAAATACGGGATCTGCTGTGCAAAATCCGCACGCCGATAAACGGTATCGAACGTGAGGCTGCTCTGCCAGGAGAAGTTAAAGGCGTAGCACTCCATCCCCGTAGTATGTGCCTGCCGCCTTACTCCGGGCGGCAGCAGAATGGCATCCCCCGCCTGCAGGTGAAAGGGAGTACCGTCGCGGTAATACACCGCTTCCCCCTGTGCCACATAGGTCAGATCATAATACGGAATCACTCCCGGGCGCAGCCGCCAGGCAGGGGAGCATTGCTTGTGCACATAATAGAGCAGTTGCGGAATCTGATCGGTTTCTGTCATACCTCTCCTCCACTTCAGGTCATTTCAGAACCCGAAGGTCACATTTGGCTCTTGCAGAGGTTGCCGGAATGCGGTATACTGGTGTCAGAAAACGGGAAAGGAGCGGAACATGGAACAATTTCCTCTTGACCTGGAGCGATTCTGGGAAAACGATACCTTGGCGCATGCCGAAAACTGTTTTTCACGCACCGCGCCGCAGGTGGCACTCGGGATCCGCATGAGTGACGAATGCGTCTTTGCCGAACTGAACGAACCGGGTGAACCCTGGGGACATACGCCGCGTGAGCGGCGTCTGGAACTCAACCGCCGTTACAATGACCTTGCCGAAAGGATCGTCGGAAAGCGTCTTCTGCGTGAGACACTGCCTGATCCCGGCCGCGCCTTCCCTGCTTTCCGGCAGATCGGTGAAGTGTTCGGGGGAGAATATGTCTTCGACGGAAAGACTACCTGGCTGCGCGGCACCTGCAGCACACCGAAGGAACTGTGCGCTCTGCTCGACCGGATCGACCGCATGGATCTGCGCTCCTTCATTCTGCCGGAAAACTGGGAAAGCGAAAAACGGCGCATCTATGAGCAATACGGAATCCGACCTCCCCTGTTCCGCGGGATCCGCGGACCGGTCACTCTGGCTACCTCGGTCTTCGGATATGAAAACCTGATTTTTCTGATTCACGACACCCCTGACCTGGCGCGTCGCTTTTCGGATACGATTGCCCGGGTGATCCTGGAATATGTCCGCATTTTCATAGAGGAAGCAGGACAGACCCCGGAGCATTTCACTCACGGTTTTCAGTTCAACGATGACGACAGTTATCTGCTGACTCCGCAGATGTATGAGTTGTTCGGATTCCCGATTCTGCAGAAGGTGTTTGCCTTTACAGCTCCCGACCCGGGAGATTTCCGGTACCAGCATTCAGATTCCCCGATGGGGCATCTGCTGCCCATTCTGGCACGGCTGAACCTCACCGGATGCAATTTCGGTCCCACCCTGACGGTACGCGAAATCCGCTCATACATGCCGCATACGCGCATTGACGGTCAGCTTGCCCCCTTCACTTTCATGAGTAACGACACCGACCGCATTATAGCCGAGGTGCGCCGTGACTGTGAAATGGCCAAAGAAAACAATCTCCGCGGCGTCAATATCTCTACTGCCGGCTCCATTAACAACGGCTCCCTGCTGAGCAGTATGCGTGCAGTGATGTATGCTGTTCAGATCTACGGACAGTATGATTGACGGGCGGTGCTCGATTTCCCGCACGGAAAATTTGCACACAGCAGCCGCCGATCCATTCAGATCGGCGGCTGCTTTTTCAGTTTTTATCGGTTTCGTCGCCCCGCAGGCGCTGCAGGACCGTACGGTAACCCGTTCCGTTTTTCACACAGGCGCTGACCCGGCTCAGGGTGGCACTGGAAATTTTGGTTTCCGCAATGATACTGGCATAAGTCTGCCCCTGACAGATCAGCGAGGCTGCCCAGAGCCGCTGGGCGAACTGCTCCATCTCCCCTACCGTCATCAGATCCGCGAAAAAAGCACGGCACTCCTCAACCGTACGAAGCGAAAGCATCGCTTCGCATAATTTACCGAGCCACTCCTCATTCTGTTTCTGCATAGGTTCCTCCTTACGGTGCCGGTACTTTATCCAGCATGGCGTTGACAAACTCAGAAATGGACAGTCCGCGCCAGCCATCCTCGCCGAACAGTTTGTCAACCTTTTCCTGATCCACATTTCCGTCCGCATCGGCGAACAGAATACCTGCATCCACCAGCTGTCCCATAGTCGCGTTCTTAAACGCGTCATTGACCGCGGTATCCATCTCGTTGACATTTGCATCTGCCACCAGCACAAGCAGGCCGTCCATTTCCACAGTGCAGGTCTCGTCCTCGTACCACCTGCCGTCTGTCTCATTGTAGAAATGCCCCATGATCTCACCGACCTTCATCTGCGAGACACGGTCGCCGATCTCCCCTACGGGAGTATCCGCCACAATGGCCAGCACACCGGTCGCACGAACCGTGTAAAGTTCGTCTTCGTACCACTCGCCGTCCGCCTCGTTGTAACTGTACCCCATGACCTCCCCGGCTTTCACCCCGGACAGAGCATCCACAATTGCCCCGGAATCCGACAGGTCTTTCACCTGCAGCTCCGCAAGGGAGGACATCATTCCGTCCACCGGGGTTTCGCCATCGTACCAACCGGGTACCGGATGCGCCGCATCCGGCTCCTTGCACCGTCCCGCATGCAAAGCGCAATCGGCGCCTCCCTCGCAGTAGCAGGTATATCCCATAGCCTCACCCAGGAAGACATGATCCACATCGGAAGCCAGATCATTAACCGCAGTATTTGCCAACGCTCCCAGAATTCCGGACGCAGGCTGATCCCCGTCGTACCAGACGCCATCGCGCTCGGTATAACCCAGAAGATCGCCCATCTTGGTTTCATCAAGTGCCGTATCCAACTCGCTCACCCGATAATCCGATAGAAAAGCAAGCACACCCGAAGCAGGAATGTTGTCGTTCTCATCAGTATAGGATTCATACCAGACGCCGTCCACCTTCACATATCCCAGAGCATCGCCGATCAGCAGATTCTGTACGGCTTCGCTCACCTTGTCCCGGTCCTGCATTTCGTTGACCGTCAGATCTGCAAAGGATGCCGTCAACCCTTCGGCAACCGTAGTAAAGCCGGCATCTTCATACCAGCGGCCATCCGCCTCGTTATAATAATACCCCATCACATCGCCCAGCAACAGAGTATCTACCGTATCATTGATGGTGTTGACCTTGGCATCAGCCAGCACCCGCATCACACCGCTGACCGGAGTTACTGTCCCGTCTGCCGCCTCCGCGTACCAACCGGCGGGATGATCGGCATCTGCCGGACGGTGATGCTCATGGTCCGGACAGTCCGGCGTATCACAGTAATACACATATCCCATGACTTCCGCCACTGTCATGCCGGCAACCCGCTCGTTCATGCTGTTGATGGGCGTATCCATCAGCGCTTTCATAATACCGGTTACCGGCTTGTTGTCAGTCTCATCGGTATAATACTCATACCAGACGCCGTCAATCTTGACATATCCTACCAACTCACCCACCGGCATGGTGTTCATCGAATCGCCCAGTTCACCGATCGTCTTTCCGGCAATACTCATCACCGCACCTTCGAGCGGCTTGCTGAATTCCTCGTCTTCATACCAGACACCGTCTTCTTCATTCAGATAGTAGCCCAGTGCATCGCCCGCATAAATGGTGCTCACCGTCTCCTTGGCGTCGAAATCGCCGCCCGTAAGCTCACTGACCATCAGTTCCGCAAATGTAGCGGTAAGCGAATCCAGAGGCTTGCCATCTTTTTCAAAGTGGATCTCAACCGTGCCGTCATCCAGCACCGTCTCCACCTTGTCATATTTCATCAGTTCGCCGACATAGACATCTCCCAGGATATCCTCAATGATGACATCGCCGTCCAGGAATTGCTGCAGTTTGAGACCGGAAAGTTTGTTCATGGCGGCATCAACCGGAAATCCGCCCGGCTTGAACCAGTTCCCTTCCGCATCGGCTTCGTATCCCATCAGTTCCCCGATATAGACATCACCCAACAGCAAGTCGGAATCAAATGTCCCGTCAGGATGAATCACATCCGCCATGGTTTTCTCTTTTAGAATGGTGTACAGCGGGTCGTCCTCCGGCAGAGAAAGAGCGCTGTCCAGCAATCGGACCAGTTTCAGATCGGGCACCGTCTCCCGCAGGAGCAATGCCATACTCTTCCCGGTAGCGAGCGCATCCACCATGTCGCCCATATCCAACTCCGAAAGCAGCTCAATCACCGTCGGATGGGCAGGATCCTGATAAATCGGCTGATAACCGGAAGAGGTCCCGATATATTCCACCCCTGCAAGATAACCCAGTTTCACTCCTGTCAGTAAACCGTACATGTCGCCGTCTTTAACCAGCTGCAGGCTCTTATCCTCCAGTACGGCAATTGCAGGTTCGCTCAGCGTTCCCGCAGGCAGAAACTGAAGTACGAATCCAAGTTGCGTGTTTTCGATTATGTAGGAAACACCGTCTGCACTCAATGCAGTCTGAACCGTCATCTCCATCACGGCATCGGGAATATACCGGTCAACCGAATCGGGAAGGATCACACCGTAGCGTTCCAGCAGTGACCCGATTGACATACTCCGGACAAACTGACTGGTAAGGTCCTGCTGCAATTGAGACAGAGACATACCAAACAACGGTTTTTCAGCGTTCGGGTCCAGATAAGGAGTCAGGCCGGTATGAACCCCCCGGTTTTCCAGCCATTCGACCGACACCTTGGCATATGCAAAATAAGCCGCTCCTGCAATTGCCCCGATACATGACAAAAACCCCAGTAAAAAAGCCAAAAACAAAGCAAGAAACCGTTTCGCTCCTACCGACATTGTGTTGTCTCCTCTCACTCACCTGTATTGTAAAATACGCCGGCTTTCTGCCTGCGCATCTGATATGCCTTACATATTATAACATACAGAGTTGAGATTGACAAGTGCTTTTTCGCTCCATTATTGCCAATTCTGCACCGCTTTCCGCAGCGAAAACTCCGTAAGACGCTGATTTCCCCATATGCCGGCAAAACCGGGCAGAAATAACAAGAAAAGATTGACAAAAGCTTTGATCTGTGGTAAAATGATATCCGCTACGGATATGGTCCGTTTATGCGATGAAGATGTGGCAGTAATATACGGCGCACGCACCCAGAGAGCGCGGTCCCCGGCTGGAAGACCCGCGGCGGCCCGGATATGAAATTTCAGCATCGGAGCATCCTGCGAAAATCCCGCCGCGGAGTCAAGCAGGGCGTGCCGCACGCACAATGCGGTGAGAGTGCAGAGTTTTGCTCTGAATTTGGGTGGTACCGCGGGTTTCGGCTCGTCCCTTGTGGGGCGGGCTGTTTTGTTTTGCACAACATTAGAAAACGATAAAAAGGTGAGGATCCGTATGAACGAGAAACTGACGCAGATCTGTGCGGAGGGCGAGCGCGCCGTCGCATCTGCAAAAAACGAGATTGAACTGCAGGAAATCAAGGCCTCCCTGCTCGGCAAGCAGGGGTCGCTGACCGGGATTCTGAAAGAGTTGCCTAAAATGGCGCCCGAAATGCGTCCCGCCATGGGAAAAGAAATCAATGAGGTCAAGAACCACCTCTCCTCCCTCATTGACGCACGGCGCGAAGAACTCCTGCTCAAGGCATCCGAGATCCCGGCGGACTTTGATACCACGGTACCGGGTATTCCCCCGCTGCAGGGCGGCAAACACCCGATCAAACAGATGCGCGACGACCTCAACGACGCCTTCCGGTCCATGGGCTTTGAAATTTTCGAAGAAGACGAAATCACCAGTGAACTGTACGCTTTCGACAAGCTCAACTTTCCCCCCAACCATCCGGCGCGCGAAAGCATGGACACCTATTGGATTGCCGGACACGACAAAGGACAGGCCAACGAAAAACTGTGTCTGCGGCCCCATCTGACCGGCGGCAGTGTCCGGTACCTGCAGACGCACAAGGCGCCCTACCGGTTCGTGTATCCCGGCCGCGTCTACCGCAACGAAACCACCGATGCACGTCATGAGCGCGCCTTTTACCAGTACGAGGCGCTGATTGTGGACCGGGATTTCACCTTTGCGTCCGGCAAGGTGATGATCCGCAGCATTCTCTCCAAAGTATTCGGCCGCGAGGTGCCGGTACGGATGCGGGCAGGATTCTTCCCCTTTGTCGAGCCCGGATTCGAGATTGACATGGGATGCCTGGTCTGCGGCGGAAAAGGATGCAGTGTCTGCAAGAATGTAGGCTGGATTGAGGTGATGCCGGGCGGAACCCCCCACCCGAATGTGCTGCGGGCGGCAGGTCTTGATCCGGATGAATATACCGGCTTTTATGTAAACATCGGCCTGGACCGGTTGGTCATGATGCGCTACGGTGTGGACGATGTGCGTTTGTTCAACAGTGCCGACCTGAGATTCCTTTCTCAGTTCCGCTGATCAGGAGGCTTGAATCGATGAAACTTTCTCTCAACTGGATCAAGGATTATGTGGCGATTCCCGATGACATGGATCTGTCCCGGTTCGCCTACGACCTGACGATGTCCACCGTGGAGGTGGAAGCCACCCATGACATCGGAGCGGCATTTAATAAAATTGTCGTCGGCAGAATTCTTGCCGTACAGCCCCACCCCAACGCGGACAAGCTGCGCGTCTGCCAGGTGGATACCGGTGACGGGGCACCCCACGATATCGTCTGCGGAGGCTCCAATCTTGCCCCCGACATGCTGGTTGCGGTAGCTCTGCCCGGCTCCTTCGTGCGCTGGCACGGAGAAGGCGAACCGGTGGAAATCAAACAGACCAAACTGCGCGGAGTGGACAGCTACGGCATGATCTGCGCCTCGTCGGAGATCGGTCTTGCAGACCTGTTCCCGCCGCGGCAGGAATCGGAAATTGTGGACCTGACCGGATTCGCAGCGGCGCCGGGAACCGGTGTTGCCGCAGCGCTCGGACTGGATGATATCGTACTTGAAATTGACAATAAATCCATGACCAACCGTCCCGATCTGTGGGGCCATTACGGTATGGCGCGTGAAATTGCCGCTCTGTACGATCTGCCTCTGCGCAGCATTCCCGCCTACACGGTGCCGGCGGGGACCCCCGGGTTCCCGGTCCACATCGACGATCCGGACGGATGCCCGCGCTACATCGGCGTTCGGATGGAAGGGCTTTCGGTAAAGCCTGCCCCGTATGAGATGCGGGTACGCCTGTGGAAGGTCGGACTGCGCCCCATTAACGCGCTGGTGGACATCACCAACTATGTCATGATGGCACTGGGGCAGCCCACGCACGCTTTTGACGCCGACATGATTACCGACTGCATCCGGGTACGCCGCGCCGCGGACGGTGAGCCGTTGCGGCTGCTCAACGGCAAGGAACTGGCCCTGAACCATGACGATCTGGTCATTGCCGACGCCAAAGAGGCGGTCGCGCTTGCCGGCGTGATGGGCGGAGAAAAGGACTCCATCCTCCCCACCACCGGAAAAGTCATTCTCGAAGTGGCAAATTTCGAATCCACCGGGATCCGCAAAACCGCTCTGCGCTACGATAACCGCACCGATGCCTCCACCCGGTATGAAAAAGCGATTGATCCCGAACGGTGCGGTCCCGCCCTCTCGCTTGCCATGGATCTGTTTGCCCGCATCTATCCCGGCATGAAGGTCACCGCGTTTACAGACGCATACCCGAAAAAGGGAAAACAGGCTGAAATCGATGTCAGTTACAACTGGCTGGACAGACGCCTGGGCAAGCATCTGACGCAACAGGAGATCTCTCACAAGCTGGAGCGTCTGGGCTTCCGGGTCACCTTTACCGGCGACAACATGCATGTGACCGCCCCCACCTGGCGTTCCACCGGGGATGTTTCCATCAAGGCGGACATCATGGAAGAGGTGGCACGCATGTACGGCTACGAAAACTTCGAGCCCGCTCCCATTACGACCACCTTTACCGGCGTCATCAACCAGCTGCAGATCAGTCTGGTGCGCAATATTGAAGAATATCTCGCCTGCCGGTGCGGTATGCAGGAAGTCCTGACTTACCCCTGGATGAAGGAAGAATTTGTGCAGGCTGTTCTTCAGAGCACCGACGGGATTCTGGAACTTTCCACCCCTCCGTCACCCGAGGAACGCTTTGTCCGTTCTTCCACCCTGCCCAATCTTTGCCAGGCGGTGGTGAAAAACGAGCGGTACTTTGATGAATTCTCCATTTTCGAAGAAGCGCAGGTGTTCTGCGACCGCGACTATACCTCCCCCTATGACGAAAGCGAGAAGCTTCCCTCTCAGAGGAGGCACATCGGCTGTGCGTTTGCCGCGAAAGCAGACACCCCGGAAGAGGTTGCCCAACTGTTCCGCAAGGTCAAAGGCATCTTTGAAAACATGCCGCGCTACACGCATATGGAAGCCTTCCGCTTCACCAAGGACGTCCGGCCGGTCTGGGCGGACAACACGGTCTGGCTCAACTTCTTTGTGGGCGACCGGATGGCCGGCAGTCTGGGCCTGCTTTCCAAGAAAGTCTCCCTGGCGTGCGGGATCCGGAATCTGACGGTCATGCTCGCCGAACTTGACACCGAAGTGCTGGTGCCGTTCCGTTCCAGAACCAATGCATTTGTTCATCTGCCCGAATACCCCATGACCGATTACGACATCTCGATGCTGGTCGATGTGGGGACCACCTGGGCAGACATTGAAAAATCGGTGCTCTCCAAGAGGCGTGAGTTGCTGCACGGCGTGTCCTTTGTAGATGAATACAGAGGCAAACAGATTCCGGCAGGCAAGAAATCGCTCACCATCCGGGTCACCATTGGCTCGCATGACAAAACACTGACCTCCGAGGAAATTGAGGCCTGCGCTCATGCAGTGATCAAAACCCTTCACAAAGACCTCGGCGCCGAAATCCGCGGCAAATAATCCCCTATACAGCCGCCTCCGCCCACACCCGTGCGCAGAGGCGGCTTCACGGTTGAACCGGAAAGGAGTCCATATGCTCAAACAACGCTGGTTTCTCTATGCAACCGAATTTTTCTCGGGCATCACGGTCATGGCGGTTGAGCTGGGTGCAAGCCGCCTGCTTGCTCCGTATTTCTCGGCATCGCAGATTGTATGGACCATCATCATCGGCACCATTATGATTGCCATGGCCCTGGGCAATGTGCTGGGCGGCAGGCTGGCCGATCGCAATCCCAACCCCGACCGCCTGTACCTGCGGCTGACCGTTGCCGCACTCTGGATTGCTGCGGTGCCCTTCTTCGGAAAATATGTGATCGCCCTGATTTCCCTGCTGCTGGCCTTCACGGTGGAAGGCCAGTTCCTGGTCTGGGCATCGTTCGCCAGTTGCCTTGTCCTGTTTGTATTCCCTCTCCTGCTGCTGGGGACGGTTACCCCTTCCCTGGTCAAATACACCATGCAGAACCTGGAAAACGCGGGTAAAACCGTGGGGATCATGGAAGCACTCAATACCATCGGCAGTATTCTCGGAACATTCCTCCCTACTTTCGTGACCATTCCGGCGGTAGGAACCAACGCCACTTTCCTGATTTTTGCAGGGGTGCTGCTTCTGCTTTCCCTGCTGTATTTCCTTTCCTGCGGCAGGCACCGGGTGCGCATGGCGGTATCGGGCGTTCTGGCAATCGTATTCACCGTCGCGGGTCTGCGGTTCCAGAGCCTGGCATTCTGGCAGAAAAACATCCTGGCGGAAGAGGAATCCATTTACAACTACCTGCGCGTCACCGAAACCGACACCACCGTTTCACTCTCCACCAATGTGCTTTTCGGTGTGCAGTCGGTCTACCGTAAGGACGGCTCCGGACTGACCGGCACCTATTCCGACTATGCACTGGCGGCCCCTTTTCTGGCAGGGCTGCACCAGGACGATCCTCTGCAGGTCCTGATTCTGGGAATGGCCACCGGAACCTATGCTATGCAGTGCAACCGCTACTTTGAAGATGCATCGGTCGTGGGGGTGGAAATTGACAGCAAGATCGTGGATCTGGGATACCGGTACTTCGGTCTGCCGGAAGATACCGAAATCCATATCGCAGACGGACGCTCCTATCTCTCCCTGCAGGCGGGCACCTACGATGTGATCTATGTGGATGCCTACCGGGATATCACCATCCCCTTTCAGATGTCCACCCAGGAATTTTTCCGGGAGGTACTCGCACACCTGACTGAAGACGGTGTGCTGGTCGTGAATCTGAATATGCTCTCGGAAAGCGAAAAAGGAATCCAGCACTATCTGATTGACACGGTGGCGTCGGTATTCCCCTATGTCTGCAGCGCACGCACCGGCAGCAACTGCGAACTCTATGCCTCGCGCAACCCGCACATGGCGCAGAACCTCGAGGACGCCATTCCCACCATCAGTGATCCCGCCCTCGCTTCCCTGATGAGCCGCATCCGCAGCAATCTGGAAGACCAGGAAGGCGGCGACCTCATTCTGACAGATGACAAGGCACCCGTGGAACTGCTGGGCATCCAGGTCATCGACGAGATGATTCAGGAAGAACTCGATTACTACAGAGAGCAACTTGCGGGAAAAAGCCTGAAAGAATTACTGGAATGGCTCTCCTGACACGGCAATAAGAAAGCTAAAAGATGCCCGGCGGATCGTCTGATCCGCCGGGCATCTTTCGTTTCCGGACAGTTTATCTTTGGCGCATGATTTCCGGGAAGTCGACCAGCAC
This sequence comes from uncultured bacterium, assembly GCA_949293405.1. Taxonomy (GTDB): domain Bacteria; phylum Bacillota; class Clostridia; order Oscillospirales; family CAG-272; genus UBA1740. Next base: position 28,526 of record CASFDI010000087.1, read on the forward strand.
CTGCGAATACAGGGCGGCAGCTCCGCGGTCCGCGGGATGCACACCGTCGGAATACAGCATATCGGGATACCACTCACCGGTGGAAACATCCTTGACCACCGCATGCTCAAAGTCGATATACCGGTATCCGCTGTTGCGCACCCATTCGTTCTTGGGCTGATTGTTGCGGGTGGGTACCGTAGGAATGGTGGACAGGATAGGGGTAATCCCCTTCTCTTCGCAGATGCTGAGGAATTCCTGCGTTGCATTCAGCCAGGAAGTGCTGACGGTACCGGCACCGTCCTGGTCGTTCATGCCCATACACCAGACCACATATTCGGGCGTGCCGTGCGTAAGCGCCTGTTTGAATTCCGAGAGTGCTACGGTAGTGCCCATTCCGGGATACCCCGCCAGCAGGAAATCCTCATACCCGTCCGCAAACAGATAGGAAGTCCAGCGGGATGTAGAGGACAGATTGAAATAAGAGTCGCCGAACAGCCAGATCGGCTGGCTGTAATCATCGCTGAACCATCTCATCTTGACATCGGAAACCGTAATGCCGGAAACCTCAGAGAAGATCTCGCCGTTCCGGCCGCCGTCCCAGCGGCAGTTCTTGACCTGGTAGGTACCGGAAGGGGTAGTCAGACGGATGGACGCGGTACCCAGTCCGACATCAATATTGACATTGACGTATCCGGATACGGTCAGACCGTGGTTGTAAGTTGCAACCTGAGACAGTTCCGTATAGTAACTGAAGACCTTCAGCTGCGTGGAAGTGATCTCAATATACATGGAACCGTACGCCGTTTTCCCGTGGCCCATGCGGATGATGCCGCTGCCCAGAGAGTCGAGATCGCACGAGAAGGTCAGATGCTTGTTCTTCATCAGGGTATTCGTCTGTTCGAGAACGATGGCGCGTCCGTCCGTGAGCGTATCCGCAGTGGCCAGAATGCTCGGACTGCCCAGCGTGGCGCTGACAAGAGTGTTGAGAGTATTGGTGTCCAGTCCCTCGATCCCTTCAATCGCCGCCAGAATCTCATCCACATTCAGGCTTTCGAGATTGTTCTTCAAGGTGGTCATCTCCTTATTCAGGTTATCGGTAGAGGTAAACAGGCTCTTGATATTGGTTTCGGACTGTGTCAGCCTGTTCAGTACCTGTTCCGGAGTGGCATCCGCCTTCAGCCGGTATGTAAACCCTCCGTCCTTGCAGTAGCGGACCAGTTCGGGACCGTTCGCCACTTCCGAAGTGGCAAAAGTCACCACCGCATATGCCGCACCGTCCGGAATGGTGAAGGTGGTGACACCGGAGCCGATGCTGGAGCCCAGTGTGGGCAGTGCCTCACCCCTGGAGTTGAACAGTGTGACAAAACGCATGCTGAGTACCCGGTCGCGGTCTGCCGCAACCGTCAGGCTGATTTCGTCCCCCGGCTCCACCGGAACCTTGTTGGAATAACTGTAATTGTTGTTTTCCTGCCGGTAGATCGTACCGTTGACTTCCATATATCCGTACATGGAAGACAGAACAATATACCGGTCGCTGTAAGTGGGAGCAGGCTCAAAGCAGGAATCCGCCACTTCCAGCAGTTCCGCCATCGTATCGCCCACAACCTTGGCATCAGCGGCTTGCCCGGACTGGGTCAGCGTCGCATCCACTTCAAGCAGAATATCCATTACCCATTCTTCCTGTGTTCCGGTATATCCGTTCTGGCAGGCAAGATAATAGGAAGTACACACCGAACCTTCGCCGGGTGCGCCGTCCTCCCCCTTTTCCCCGTCTTCCCCGTTCTTACCGTTGGTAATCTGAAAAGTGGTGGAGGTTTCATCGGAATAAAAAATGGTATAGGTATCTACCAGACCGTCGGTAGCCGTCTTTTTCACCTCGGTGATGGAGACACCGTCAGCACCGGCAGCACCGGCAGCGCCTGTTGCTCCGGCTGCTCCGTCAGAGCCGTTGGTAACCTGGAATGTGGAAGTGGTGCCGTCCGAATAGGAAACGGTATAGGTATCCACCAGGCCGTTGGTGTCGGTTTTTTCAATTGAGATCACCGAGACGCCGTCCGCGCCGCATGCAGTCATAATCAACAGCGTCGACAGGGTCAGGATAAAAGCCAGGATGCGTTTCAGTTTCATCGGTTCTGCTCCTTTACACTCTTATAATTGTCTGGGCCCGCACACAATACGGAATACGGGTTACCGGACTGATTATAGCGCACTTTCCTCTTTTTGTCAAAGTATCGGACACCAGGAAAACGATTTTCGACTGAAGCAACACGATTTTGGCATGATGCTGATAAACAAATTGTTTTTTATGCTTTAAAAATGCATTTTGCACAATTCTGTATGAAGCAGTTTGTCTGTTATGCTGTTTAAGTAAAGAATTCTTTCTGCTATTACGGGTGAAATTGAAAAGGACTTGCATTTTTCTGTTCCGTATGGTATAATGTAAAAGCGTATTATGCAAATATGCATTTTCCCGGAAGGAGGTGGTTCCTGTGCAGAATGTCCGGTTCCGTCGAATATGGTTGCAGGTCTACATCAGCCTGCTGTGCGTCGCTTTTCTGTTTACATCAGCGTACGCCTATTTCGGACGCATATGGCAGCGAACCCCTTCTTTCTACGCCGCATGCGGAGCGCAGAGCACGGATGACGGCCAGATTTGCATGACGAAGAGCCCTCTTTTTACCTCCTCCGGCGGCTCTTTCGCCTCTGCTCTGCCCATTTTGCCGGAGGATCATGCAGGATTTCAATCGGGACCGGCACAGGAAGTGCTCCCGCGTACCTGCATGACGGAACACGAGGTCATGCGATGTTGACCCTTGCCTTCTGATCCCGCACGAACCGGCACGCGAAGAAAACGCGAGGCCGTTTATATAAATCTGACACTGTCCCGCACATTTGTGCTGTATATAGAGGTATATCTATGAAAAGAAAAAACAA
>CASFDI010000088.1 GCA_949293405.1 uncultured bacterium
GAACGGGAACAAACAGATCAACCAGCCCCCGGAAGAGGTTGTTCCACCTCTTCCGGGGGCTGGTTTTGTACCGTTTTCGGGACCGGCGTTGCAAGCGGCGGTCCGGCGTTCTCCTGCCGGCCCTTCCGGCATGATTGCGGCAGCCCTGCCTGTTCCCGGTCTGCCTGTACTCCGCAGTGTGGGAGCGGCTCCTTGCACCGCTCGGAGACAGCTGTGCCGGTGTGCGTGCGGGGAGCGGGTGCTCCGGGACCGGTCAGCGTGCTACGGGCCCGGTCAGCGTGCTACGGGCGTGGATTTTTCCGGCGGCTCATTTTTCTGTCCTTGGGCGAGTCGCTTGTGACTGCGGAACTTCCGGCTTCTGCTATTCCGATATCGTCGCCTTCCATCATCAGGATCGCAATCAGTAATACAACAACCAGAATGCTGAAGGTTGCAAACGCAATTTCCTTGAAAACCGTTCTGAAATGCGTGGTGTCTTTACACAGGGTAAAAATAAAGGCGACCACGATGATCATGTAATATCCGACGGTGGAAACAAACTGCGTTTTCGTAAAGATCATCACAAGGAGGTAGATCGCCGCAACAGACAGGACGAATATCCCGGTGTAGGTTTTGAAATGCTTTTCGATAAAGGGCACAAATAACAGCAGATAGTAGATCCACAGAACAGCGGTCGCAAGGAGCGCGATGATCAACAGGATGTACAGGGAATTCTGAAATCCCCTGTACGCATACCATGCCCTGATACACAGGCCGAAAGCCAGCGAATTGAAAATAAAAACAAGACAATGGAGAATGGTGAAGGATCCGGAGAATGAATAAACAATCGCGGTGCAGCACATAACCGAGAGCCCGATCACCAGCGGGATCCACGGCGTCGAGGGGTGATAAGAGGACAACAGCCAGGTGCATGTGCCGCTCAGAGCCAGGAACACAAACAAAAGAATGGAAATAAAAGTAATCTTCTTCATCTTCAATGCTCCTTATCTCCTTTGATGAGGGACATTCGGCAGAATGAACAATGGTTTCCCGTTTATGCGTTTACGATCCTGTTTTCTTTCAATTCCGCGAGCATGCGACCAATGATCCGGTGCCGGGGCAGTCCCTGCCGTGCCGGTGCGCCTGCGGGGCGGGGCCGCTCCGGTACTTGAACCGGCCGGTGCGTTATGGACGGAGCCTTTTCCGGGCATTCTTTTTTTCCTTCTTGTCCTTATTGCGGTAGCCGCTGACTGCTCCTCCGACAAATTCTGTCCCGAAATCGTCTGCCTCCAACATCAGAAGCGCAATCATTATCGCAACAATCAGAATGCTGAAGGTTGATACGGCAGCACTTTCAAAGAGCTCCTTGAAACAGATGTTGCGTGTACACAGTGCAAACAGAAAGCCGATTTCTGTAATCAGGTAGAACGCGACGGTAGAAATCATCGGGATCTGTATGGGGATAAGCACAAAAACAAGAACAATCAGAACAGATATACAGACCTGTAAAGGACTTGAAATGCTTTCTGAAAAAGGGTACAAATAACAGCAGGTAGTAGATCCACAACACAGCATTCACAATGAGCGAGACCAACAACATGTTGTGCAGGGAAACCTGACATCCCCTGAAATCATACCACGCCTTCATACACAGACTCAGAGCAAATAAATTGAGTACAAAAACGATATAAGGGGTGACAGTGTACAGGTCGAATTTCAGGCAGATTGCTCCGCTTATGATCAGAATCACAAAACCGATGCCCAGTGGGATCCACGGCGTCGGGGGAGAAAAAGAGGACAGCAGCCAGGTGCATATGCTGCTCAGAGCCAGAAATACAAACGAAAGCATGGAAACAAAGGCGGTTTTTCTCATTTTCAATTTCAACGCTCCTGATTTCATGTGATGGGGGACATTCGGCAGAATAAACAAGAGCGGGGTTTCGTTTATGCGTTTACAGTATTCATTATACCATAGTTCTTTGAATATTGGAATACATGTACGCAAAATTCCCGGTTATATTTCTGCAGGGGTGATGATGTGTAACGGGACTCCTTGGGCGGCGGCCGAAAAGAAACAGCGGCTCTGCGGCTCTGCTGATCGGGGGAACCGGGCAAAAGGGGAGAGCCGGGAGAGCGGAAAGCCGGAAACAGTTCTGCGGGGAAAGACGGCCGGGCAGTCTCCGCCTCGCTCTGCCGGTCCTGCAACCGGCCAAAGCGGGACAGAGGGTGGGCTTCTCCGGCAGGCGTGCGCGTCCTGGCCGCGGGTGACGGATCCGGAGGGGGAGGTGCGGAAGACTCTTCGGCAGGGGTGCATGCGTCCGGGCGCGTGCTCCCAAATTGGTCAGCAGATGCGTTTCAACATATTTTGCATTCATCAGCATACAAAAAGGATGGCAGCTGCCATCCTTTTTGTGTTTGTTGCGGACACCGGTCGGAGACTCCTCTTTACAGAGAGGGCGCCTTCCGGGGAAGCGTGGTTCAGCGGATCGGGACGCCGAAGCGGTTCAGCAGGGCCATGCAGTCCTCGCGCCCGTCAGGGGTGGTGCGGATTCCGCTGTGCCGGACCGGATGCAGGTCACCCATCTGCCTGCCGATGATGTCAAGGCCTTCGGCGCTGCAGAATACCTGGGTTTTTTTGCCTGGGCGGCTCCTCTTCAGAAAGAAGAGGCATCTGCGGGGGAAGCGTGGTTCAGCGGATCGGGACGCCGAAGCGGTTCAGCAGGGCCATGCAGTCCTCGCGCCCGTCAGGGGTGGAGTGGATTCCGCTGTGCCGGACCGGGTGCAGGTCACCCATCTGCCTGCCGATGATGTCAAGGCCTTCGGCGCTGCAGAATACCTGGGTTCTTTTGCCTGGGCGGCTTCTCTTCAGAAAGAAGAGGCATCTGCGGGGGCAGTGTGTTTCAGCAGACCGGGACGCCGAAGCTGTTCAGCAGGGCCATGCAGTCCTCGCGCCCGTCAGGGGCGGAGTGGATTCCGCTGTGCCGGACCGGATGCAGGTCTCCCGTCTGCCTGCCGATGATGTCGAGGTCTTCGGCACTGCAGAATACCTGTGTTCCTTTGCCTGCGGCGGCAAGTTTCGTATAGACCTCCGGCCAGTGTTCCTGGGTGGGGTTGCCCTCTCCGGGGACCCACTGGATGGCGTTCAGGTCCTCCGGTTTCAGCAGATCGTCGAAGTGGCGCAGTTCCCCGGGGCCGTCCATATGATAGATGGTGTTGGGGATTTCCCGGATGAAGCGGCGCAGATCCCCGAGAACAAATTCACGGAACAGGTCATTGCCGATCATATAGGAAAAATCCGATTGCAGAATGTAGGAAGGACGCTCCGAAAAAATCCCCGACCAGTCGGTACAGCCCGGACAGTCCGGGGCGCGCAGGCCGCTCAGCTCGGTGTAATACCGCATCCAGAGTTCGTGCAGCTCGTCCACCAGGCGGTGGACCTCATCCGGCTCGTCGTACAGGTCCATCAGCAGGTTTTCGGTACCGCGGAATACCGCCAGCACATCTAAGATTCCGCCCAGGTCCACCATCCCCATGATCACCTCGCCGCCCCAGCGCTCCGCCGCAGCCCGGTACAGATCCCGCACCCGGTTCCACCAGATATTCTCCGGGTCATAGGTGAAATGAAGCTGTGACAGCGGGAGCGCCTCGCGCGGGTGAAACCAGATCCTGCCGGTCCGGTTGTCCGGGACTGCGCCCAGAAAGGCTGCCAGAACACCCGGACCGAAGCAGTCCATATTGACATGCGGGAATGCGTCCCCCAGAAATTCCGTCCTGGACAGTTCATAGTCCAGCCGGTCAATCATTGCTTCGGCGCTGAAGGACAGGTCGAGCGCGGTCTGCTGGCTCAGTACGGGCGCCGCAGGCTGCGGTCTGCCCGGGTCCCTGCCGGTCAGGGTGACCGGTATCAGCGGAGTGGGAGAGGTATGATTCCAGAAGGCGCGGTAGCGCTCGCAGATGCGAGCCCAGTCGTCAGAGGTAAAACGGACAGCCATAGAGACCTGCCTTTCCTGCCGGATTGCGGTATTTTGTCAGGTGGAATCCTGCCGGCGTCCGGGGCGCACCGGCAGGGGAGAGGGGACCGTGAGAGGGGGAGAACGGCAGCCGCGTGCCTCCCGACAATACGGACCCGGTCCGGCGTGCGGAGCGGAATCGGCATACCCGCGGCCGGAGAACAGTTTTATGATACGGATTCCGGAGGAGTATTTCTATAACAAAAGAGCCTTTTTGCGGAAGAATTTTGCCTTTTAATGTGTGGAACCGGAGGAAGGCGTTCGTCCGGACGGGGTGCCCGCGGGTTCCGGGGGAGAGGGAGCGGAGGAGGGGGCGGGGACGCCGCAGGTATGGCGGTAACGGGAGGGGGTCATCCCCCAGCGGGCAAGGCAGATCCGGTTGAAGGTGCGCGGGGTGCCGAAGCCGCACGCAAGGGCAATCTCGGTGACATTCAGCTCGCCCATCAGCAGCAAGGATGCCGCTTTTTTCAGGCGGAAGCCGGTCAGGTAGGAGAGAAAACTTTCCCCGCAGTTCTCCCGGAACAGACGCGAAAAATAAGAGGGGGAAAATGCGCAGGCGGCCGCCGCCGCTTCCAGGGATACCGGTTCGGCATAATGCTCCTCCAGGTATCGGTTGAGGGTATGGAGCAGGGACTGGCGGCGTTTGATTTTTTCATGCTCGCCGCCCTGCAGCGGTTCCCAGTCAAGCAGACGCACAATCCCAAGGGCGAGCCGGTCACAGCACGCCCGCACCGCAAGGGCATAGCCCGGGCGGCGGCTTATGCTTTCGTCTTGCAGCTCGTCCAGCAGTTCCCGGAAAAACCGGTAAGACGGATGCCCGGTTCCCAGCACCGGACCGGTCAGCCGCATGTCCGAGAAGCGGATACCCCCCGGCTCGGGCAGGGGCATCAGTTTCAGCACGGAACAGCGGTTGACACGCCGGGACATATAGCCGTGCAGCACGCCCGGGGTGATCAGGCAGATGTCCGCCGTGCCGGCGGTGTACTGCCCGGAGTCGGTTTCCAGAATGACCTCCCCGCGGTGCACCTGCACAATCTCCACCTCTTCGTGCAGGTGGAGCGGATAGTGCAGATTTCTGACATCAGGATCCAGGTAGGGCATATCCGGGGAAGCCCGGTGTACCTGTTCATAAAGCGGCATGCTCACCCCTCCTTCTGCCCGTATTGTAGCATATTTTTCAAAAAAAGCAATATCTGTCTGAAAAAAGGTTGGTTTTGTATGGAAATTGTCTTCTGAAAGCCGTATAATAGAAGCATAAGCGCCCTATACAGGCGCTCTGAATGATGAAAGAAAGCCGAGGTCATACGATGGATTTCCGGAAAAAGGCAGAAGAGTTGGTCGCTCAGATGACCCTTGACGAAAAGATTTCACAGATGCTCTACAACGCACCTGCGATTCCCCGGCTGCATGTGCCCGCATACAACTGGTGGACCGAATGTCTGCACGGCGTGGGACGGGCAGGGAATGCAACCGTTTTTCCCCAGGCGATCGCCATGGCGGCCTCGTTTGATGCGCCGCTGATGCATCGCGTGGCATGCGCTATTTCGGACGAGGCGCGTGCAAAATACAACGAATACCGCAAGTTCGGCGATACTCTGATCTATCAGGGGCTGACCTACTGGTCGCCCAACATCAATATTTTCCGGGACCCGCGGTGGGGCCGCGGCCATGAGACATACGGTGAGGACCCCTGCCTGACCGGCCGGATGGGTACCGCCTTTGTGCGCGGACTGCAGGGGGACGGCCCGTACCGTAAGCTGGACGCTACGCTCAAGCATTACTGCGTACACAGCGGGCCGGAAGGCAGCAGACACAGTTTCGATGCGCGCGTGAGCACGGAAGAGCTGTATGACACCTATCTTGCCGCCTTCCGGTACTGTATCGAGAACGCGGATCCTTCCGCGGTGATGGGGGCATACAACCGGGTGGAAGGCGAACCCTGCTGCGGCAGCCGGTGGCTGCTGCAGGATGTGCTGCGGGATGAGCTGGGCTTTACCGGCTATGTGGTGTCCGACTGCGGCGCCATCAAGGACTTCTATACCGGTCACATGGTGACCGAGGATGCCGAAAGCGCCGCGGCTATGGCGGTCAACGCGGGCTGCGATCTCAACTGCGGCGGGGTTTACGCCGCTCTGGGCAATGCAGTTGCCTCCGGGCTGGTATCCGAGGAAACCATTACCGAGGCGGTGACCCGTCTCTTTACCGCGCGGTACCGGCTGGGCATGTTCGCGGACGACTGCCCGTATGACAGCATTCCGTACGATGTGGTCGAATGTCCCGCGCACACCGCGCTCAACCGGCAGATGGCGCAGTCGGGCATTGTCCTGCTCAAGAACAACGGCATTCTGCCCCTCTCGCGCAAGGCCAACATTGCGGTCATCGGACCCAATGCCCAGAACACCGATATTCTGCTGGGCAACTACAACGGCACGCCCACCGCCTCCACCACCCTGCTGCAGGGGATTCTCAATGCTGCCCAGGGCAAGGTGCTGTATGCGGAAGGATGCCATAAATACGAAGAGGAACGCCCCGAAACCGTGACCTACCACCGGCTGCGCAATGCTCTGATCGCGGCCCGTCACAGCGATGTGGTGGTGATGCTGATGGGAATTGACCCCAATCTGGAGGGGGAAGAGGGCGAACGCGGCAAAACCCCGCTTTCGGATCACGGCGACAAGGTGAGCATCGCCCTGCCCAAGGTGCAGAACGATCTCTTCCACGAAATCCGCAAAACCGGCAAACCCATCGTCTTCGTCAATGTCAGCGGATCGGCGGTTGCCCTGTGCGATCAGAAGGCCGAAGCGGATGCTCTGTTGCAGGTATTCTATCCCGGCGCCACGGGCGGAGATGCGCTGGCGGATATTCTGTTCGGCGCGGTGAGCCCTTCGGGCAGGCTGCCGGTGACCTTCTACCGCAGCGACGAGGATCTGCCGCCCTTCGAGGATTACTCCATGGAGAACCGGACTTACCGCTTCTTCAAAGGGGAGCCGCTGTACCGGTTCGGGCACGGCCTTACTTACGCGGATGTGACCGAAACATGGGACGGTGCGGTCTGCACTGTGGAAAACCGGGGGGGTATGGATACCGCATATACCGTTCTGCGGTACGAAACGCCCGAGAAGCGGCGTCTGATTGACTTCGTCAAGGTTTATGTCCGGGTAGGAGAACGGGTTACTGTTGATTTTTCAAAACGGGAGGCATTTCGGTAATGGAACTTTTTCTGGACACGGCAAATGTGGAGGAGATCCGCCATGCGGCCGACATGGGAGTCATCTGCGGGGTGACCACCAATCCTTCGCTGATCGCGCGCGAGGGGCGCGATTTCTATGAAACCGTGGCGGAGATCACCACGATTGTGGACGGACCGGTCAGCGCGGAAGTGATGTCTGAAAAGGGCGCGGACATGGTACGCGAGGCGCAGGAGATCAGAAAGAAAATCAAAAGCGACAATCTGGTCATCAAGATCCCGATGACCGCAGAGGGACTGCACGCGGTGCGCGAGCTGACCCGTATGGGAATCCGGACCAATGTCACGCTGGTCTTTTCATCGGCTCAGGCGCTCCTTGCGGCCTGTGCGGGCGCGACCTATGTCAGTCCGTTCCTGGGACGGTTGGACGATATCGGCGAGAGCGGACTGGAACTGATCCGCGAGATTGCCTCGCTGTTTGCGGTGCAGCATATCGGCACCAAGATCATTGCGGCCAGCATCCGCACGCCCGGACATGTGATCGGCGCGGCAGCGGCCGGGGCGCAGGTCGTGACCCTGCCGTATAAGGTGCTCTGCCAGATGGTACACCATCCGCTCACTGACGCTGGCATCGAACGGTTCGTCAAAGACTGGAAGGCAGCAGGGCTTTCGTAATAAATCTCCCACATGCGGGCGGGGAACAGGGGCAGCAGCCGGATAGCTGCTGCCCCTGTTGTATTCTGCGCGATGGGCACGGGCGTTCCGCAAAGCGTTGACAATATGGCGG
>CASFDI010000089.1 GCA_949293405.1 uncultured bacterium
CAATATCGCCAATCCTGCGATCACCTCCCGGATTGTGCTTCTGCTCTGTTTCCCTGCGGTGGGACAGGCGGTTGCTCCCAGGTTTACCGAAGTGCTGGACGGTGTGTCCTATGCCACTCCTCTGGCACAGATCAAGAATGATGTCGCGGCCTCCGAGCTGCCCTCCCTGCTGGATATGTTTCTCGGCAACCGGGGCGGCGCTATCGGGGAGACTTGTACGGTAGCGCTGCTGATCGGAGGTGTTTATCTGGTAGCGCGCCGGGTGATTACCTGGCATGTGCCGGTAGCCTATATCGCCACAGTGGGTATCCTCACTGCGATCCTCGGTCAGATGCCGCTGTATCAGATGATGGGCGGCGGTCTTGTCATCGGTGCGATTTTCATGGCAACCGACTACACAACCTCTCCGTTCACCCCGGTGGGCAAATTGATCTACGGTGTCGGATGCGGTCTCCTGACCGTTCTGATCCGGGTCTACGGTTCGTATCCCGAAGGGGTTTCGTTCGCTATTCTTCTGATGAACATCGTGACTCCTTATATCAACCGGTTTACCGCCCGGCGGCCTTTCGGAGGTAGCAAGAAATGAAGAAGAATCCTTTTCTGAATTGTGTTGCTGTTCTGGGTGGAATCTGTCTCTGTGTTGCGCTGATTCTGGGTGTGGTCAATTTCTTTACAGCGCCCATCATCCGCGACCGGGAAGATGCGGCGGCGAATGCCGCATATCTGGAAGTGCTTCCGGACGCCACCACTTTCACCGATCTGGACCTGTCGCTTCTGCCTGCGGGCAGCACGGTGACGGTGGCCAAAAAAGACGATGGTGGCAGCGGGTATGCGTTCCAGATGGTAACCAAGGGCTTTTCCGACGGTCTGACCATTGTATGCGGCATTGATCCGGACGGCACCATTACCGGCGTGCGGACACTCGCTTCCAATGAGACGGCCGGATACGGAAAAGCATGTGAAGAAGAATCGTACTACTCCCAGTACACCGGCAAGGGAAGTGCCGAACTGGACGGCATTGCCATTTCCGGCGCTACCGTGACTTCCAATGCGTACCGCAATGCCATCAAGGATGCGTTTGCCGCTTTCTCGGTGTATGCGGGTGTGAAAACACAGGTCTCCGAGACTGACGCCGCTCTGGAATGCGTCCCCGGTGCAACCTGGGTGCAGGCGGTGTCGGGCACTTCGGCCTACCAGGCAGATACCGGCGCACTGGTTCTGCGGTGCGAGCAGAACGGAATCGTTCTGTTTGTAGGAGTCGGGAGTGACGGTGTGGTGACCGGCGCATACCTCTACGAAGGAGAGGGGAGTGACCCGGCTCTGTATACCGGCGTGACTGCCGGAACGGTGGGCGCGGTCAATGACCCGATGCGCGATGCGGTGCAGCAGGCGCTGACTGTACAGTACGACCAGATCAACCATACCCGGATTCTGCAGATCGTGCAGTCGGTATTGCCCGATGCTTCCGATTTTGAACAGTTAACGCTGCCGGGGCAGGTGCATGAAGGCGGGCAGGCGACCGGCGGCCATAGCACCACCGCGACTCTGTATGCCGATGCAATGGGGGCTTACCGTGTTGCAGGACAGGGTTATGTGTTCCTGATTTACACCGACGGTTACAGCCAGTCCAAAAACGGCCCCTCCGAGCGTATCCGCATTGCGGCTGCGCTGGATGAGGCGGGAGCCCTGATCCGCAGTAAGGTGCTCTATCAGAGCGAAACACAGCAGTTCGGTGTGGATAAGGTGCTGAACAATGATGCATTTACCGGTTCCTATGAGGGGAAGACCGAAGCGGGATCCCTTGTCATGGAGGAAAATGCATACGCCACCTACACCTATAACGGATATCACAATGCAATGAAGGCGGCCTTTGCCGCATACGCACTCATTGCCGCAAACGGAGGTGCCGGTTAATGAAACAGTCAAAATGGGGGATCCTGCTGCGCGGGATCCTGAAGGAAAATCCGGTGCTGGTGCTGGTGCTGGGCACCTGTCCCACCCTGGCCACCACCCGCTTTATTGTCAATGCGCTGGGGATGGGAGTCGCGACCATGGCGGTTCTGATCTGTTCCAATGTGGCCATTTCGCTGCTGCGCAATGTGATTCCCGATAAGGTGCGCATTCCGGCGTATATCGTGCTGATCGCGGGTTTTGTCACCATTGTGCAGCTGCTGATGCAGGCGTTTGTGCAGTCGCTGTACGAGGCGTTGGGTGTGTACCTGTCGCTGATCGTGGTTAACTGTATCATCCTGGGGCGTGCGGAAATGTTCGCATCGAAAAACAAGCCGGGCGATGCCGCACTTGACGGCGTCGGCATGGGATTGGGCTTTATCTGCGCCCTGCTCGCCATGTCGCTCATCCGTGAGGTGTTCGGTGCGGGTTCCTTCTGCGGAATCGAAATCCCGTTCCTTGCAAACTATAAAATCGGCATTCTGCAGCAGGCGCCGGGCGGATTCTTCGTGTTCGGCTCTCTGATTGCCATTGTAGCGAAATGTACCAAGGGCAAGGCGCCGCGGCGCCACAGCTTCTCCTGCGAGGGATGTCCTTCCGCTGCCGTATGCACCGGGCACACCTGCACGGCGCAGGCTACACCCGATAAGGAGGTGAAACCCTCATGAAAGAGCTGATTGTGATTCTGATGGGAGCTGTCCTGGTCAACAACTATGTGCTCAGCCAGTTCCTCGGGATCTGTCCCTTCCTGGGCGTGTCCAAGAAGGTGGACCAGGCAGTGGGCATGGGCATCGCGGTAACCTTCGTCATGCTGGTTGCTTCCGCGGTGACCTGGCCGATTCAGCGCTTTTTGCTGGATCGCTTTGAATTGGGTTATCTGCAAACAATTGTTTTCATTCTGGTAATTGCCGCACTGGTGCAGTTCACCGAGATTGTACTCAAGAAGTATCTTCCCGCCCTGCACAAGTCGCTGGGCATTTACTTGCCCCTGATCACCACCAACTGTGCGGTGCTGGGCGTGACCATCAACAATATCAGCGACGGGTACAACTTTATTGAATCGTTGGTTTCCTCGCTGGGGTGCGGTCTGGGATTCTTGCTTGCGATGATTCTCTTTTCGGGTGTGCGCGGGCGTATGGAAGGCAACGAGTCGGCCGTTCCCGCTTCATTCCGCGGCCTGCCGATTACGCTGACCGCCGCCGCCATTGTCTCCCTGTCTTTCCTGGGATTCGGCGGTGTGATTGAAAACCTGTTCGGTTAAGGGGGGCAAGGCTGTGATCAATGTACTGATAGCGGTGCTTTCGGTGACCGTGATCGGCGCGCTGTGTGCCGTTCTGCTGGTCCTGGCGGCCAAGTATATGCATGTACCCGAGGATGAACGGTTTCCGAAGGTGCGCGCCTGCCTTCCGGGCGCCAACTGCGGTGCCTGCGGCTATACCGGATGCGACGGGTATGCAAAAGCCCTGATTGAAAATCCGGATGTCCGCAGCAACCTGTGTATTCCCGGCGGAGATGCGACCGCCGCGGAGCTGGCGCGGGTTCTGGGACGCGCGGTGGAAGATGTGGAAGAGCAGGTTGCGGTGGTCTGCTGCCGCGGGGACTGCTCTGCCACGCAGAACAAATATGCATACGAAGGCATGCAGACCTGCGCGGCTGCCGCGGCCCTGTTCGGCGGTCCCGGCTCCTGCTCGTACGGTTGCATGGGATTCGGCGATTGCGCGGGCGTATGCCCAGTGGATGCTATCTGCCTCAACGACGGTATAGCGCATGTAGACCCGCGGGTGTGTATCGGATGCGGCATGTGTGTCAGAACCTGCCCGCATCACATTATTCACATGGTACCCGCCGTGTCCCGTGTGGTGGTGCTCTGCCAGAGCCACGACAAAGGAGCGGTTACCCGCAAGAATTGCACCAACGGCTGTATCGGCTGCATGAAATGCGAGAAGGCGTGTCCTTCCGATGCCGTGCATGTCAAGGACGGTCTGGCTGAAATTGACCAGAGGAAGTGCACGCACTGCGAGGCGTGCTATGCCGCGTGCCCGACCGGTGCGATCGCCCGCTTTGTCGGCGGCGGTGCTCCGCAGGCTCCGGAGCAGCAGTAACCGGCAGTGCCCCGGCATCTGATGCCTGGGCACACTCCGGACAATTGAAACAGCCCCGCGGCGCTTGATGCGCTGCGGGGCTGTGCTATTTCCGGCTTTTCAGGCCCCGGACTTTTTATTGGCGTCGAGAATATTGTCCACGGCAATCACCAGCGCCACGAAAAAGGCGTGATCCGCACCGTCCGCAATATCCGCCTGAAACCGGTCTGCGAGGGAAAGCACCGGCCGGTGAATGGTGGCGATGGGCAACCCATTGCAGTAGACCGTATAGTTGAACCCGCCAAACTCTCCGTCAAAAAGCAGCTCGTCGGGGTAATACCGGGTATAGAATTTCGGCCCGATGGAAAACCATTTCTGAACCAATTTGAGGATTTTCTTTCCGCTGCCGTCATAGATCAGCGCTTTGCGGGTGAACAAATGAAAATATTTGTTCCGCACGGTGTAGAGCAATTGTCCGTCACGGTCATAGACGAATTTCTTGCGGGTCGGGCTGAACAGTTTTCCCCTGATGGTATAAACCTCCGCACCGCCTGCATCGGTGACAACCGAACTGCCACGCAGGGAAAACAACTTGTTGCTGATAAACAGAGTCATGGTAAAAACCTCCTTCTGCCGGTTGATCCGATCCGGCTTATTATAATGACGAAAACACGGCTCCTGCTGTGCAGACGATCAGTATTGCCCACAGCAAGAATTTCATCATGCGCACAGTCTTTGCCCTGCGGCGCTGTGCCCGGTCCGTAAAAGCGCGGTTTTCTTCTTCCCGAACCGGTACATCCGCTGTAACGGAACAGGCCGCTCCCCCCTCCGTAAAGGGCAGGGCGACGCACTGCAAGCGGGCTTGCGGACGGTCAAGATCGACCAGGAACGAACAACGGACCGCCCGCCCGCTGCGGTCGTACGGATGCCGGACATCAAAAATGCCGAACACGCTGATCAGAAAAAAGAAGAACTCCGATAACAGCCACAGCGGACCTGAGAGCATATCGACCGTCTCGATGCGAATACGCACCTGGTTCCGGTCGGTGTGTACCGTGCCTTCCCGGTTGCCGTAGCGGTTGCATGCCAGGCGTACCGGTACGCCGTCGGCCGTGAGACGGCACCGAAACCGGGGACCGGATGCAATTTTAATATGTAGTGTTTTTTTTATCATTTTCATCCCATCTCCACCAAGAACACAAGAGCGGCGACAAGCAGGGCGATCAGCGCGGCCAGGCAGACCAGAATCATCCGCAGGACCGGGCGTTCTCCTCTTCTTCCGCAGCACAGCATCAGCGCAAACGATGCGGCGGCACTCACCAGCGTTACGGCGATCAGAGCAGGCAGTACGGAGAGGTATGCTTCCATAAAGGGAGCGGTGGCTTCCAGGCTGTCTGCCGAAAACATGATCTCCCGGAAGTCTTCTCGGAGCAACAGCAGTCCCAGGGAGCAGATGACGAGGATGATGCCTGCGAGGATTCTGAATACAATGACCAGCGGAACCGCAACGGTGAACAGCAGTCCGAGCAGGGAAAACAGGCAGAGCAGGATGCACAGGTGCGCCAGGATTTTTCCGAGGCGCAGTCCGTAGAGCCTCAGGATTTCTTCATTCATCTCTGCAACTCCTTTCTGCGGCAGACGGGACCCGGGGTCCGGGTTCTGACTTCATTGTATCACAAAACGCGGTTGAAAAGCAAGCGGAAAACATGTTCTTTTGGTTGTTCTGTTGTTCTGTTTTCCCGGCCATGGGAGTGTTCTGCCGCCATGAGATGACGGCGGTGTGTTTCCCGGCGGCCGCACGGCGGAACCGGCCGCCTGTTCAGGCCGAAAACACCCGCATGCAAAAAATAAAAAATTTTTTGAAAACCGCCAACCGTTTCTGCCGCCCGGATGTCTGTATAGATGACCGGGTAACCGGAACACACTACACACACTGCGAAACAGACAGGAGAAGAGAAGATGAAAAATATTTTCAAAAGTATGATGGCCCTTCTTTTGGTAGGTGTACTGATGATCGGCATGGCGGCATGCTCAGACAACAGCGCCACCGGAACGGTTGGCAGCGGATCCGACGGGTATATGGTTCTGGAGATCAACCCGAGCGTGGAATTTGTGCTTTCCGGGAATCTGATTACCGAAGTGCGGGCGCTCAACGAGGACGGGCGGGTGCTTCTGGTAGACGAACAGTTTGCCGGACTGACGGTGGAGGCGGCGTCGAAGCGCGTGGTGGAGCTGGCGGAGCAAATGGGATATCTCAACGAGAGCAACCGCACGGTTCGTGTCACGCTCACGGTTGAAAATTCGAAAACCGAAGAGGAACTGATGGCGCAGGTACAGGCGGGAGCCGAGCAGGGGAGCGATCTGGCGCAGGTGCAGAAAAACGAAAATGCGTCCGATGCGGCTATTGCGGAGGAGCTCCGGCAGCAGAATCCCGATCTGTACGCTGACATCACGCCCGCAAAGGTGCGTATGATCCGCCGGGTGATGTCCTTTGACCTCACCATGACCTATGAGCGCGGGGCCCGGTATTCGGTGTCCCAGCTGGCGGAGATGCTGCACGATTATTTCGAAGCGTACGAGGATATGTACGACAATCTGGAAGACCGCTACGAAGATGTGTATGACCGTCTCAAGGACGAGTATGAACTGAAAATCCTTGCTCTTTACGATGAGGACCTGGCAGAGCAGTACCGTACGGTCAAAGAACTGGAGGCGGCGCTGGAGGAACTGGAGGACCGGGTGGACGCGATGGGCGAGAGCGAGCTTTCCGCCGCTGACCTTGAGCGGGTTCTGGAACTGTTGGGACTGACCGGTACGGACGCTTTCGGAACCGATGTGCGTATTACCCCTGCGGTGATTGAACGGTATATGGACCGCAACTTTGTCCCGGACTACATTGAGGACCGGGTAGAAGACATTATTGAACGGTATGAGTCGGACTTTGACGAGGACCATTATATTCTGTCCGCAGAGGACGCAAAGGCCTTTGAAGCGCTGGGCCGCGATGTGACCGGCTGGTCGCTGGAAATGCTGGACGACGCTATTGACGATCTGGAAGACCGGGTAGAAGACCGGATTGACCGGATTCGTCCCGGATCGGCACACCGGGAAGAAATCCAGGCCCTGCGTCAGGAGATGAGAGACGAGTGGCAGAAATGCAAAAATGAACTCCGGGATGAGATTCAGGGCATCAAAGACGACTTGCTGAAACTGAAACAGGAATTGCTGGCGAACAAGGGTTGACAACATCCGCGCCCCGTGTTACAATTTCCCTGCAGGGACTGCACGGTGCCTGCGGGGAGGTGACGCGGGAAGATGGACCACTATGCGGCCAGAATTGCGGCCGGGGATGTTGCCGCATTTGAGCGGCTGTATGAGAAACTGTACCGGCTGGTATATGCCGTGGTGCTGGGTGTGCTGGGAGACGGACACGCCGCGGAGGATCTGACGCAGGACACCTTTCTTGCCGTATGGGAGCAGTCGGGCACTTTTCGCGGAACCGGATACCGCAAATGGATTCTGACCATTGCGCGCAACAAGGCGTTGAGTTACAGTAAACGGGCGGCGCGTGAGCGGGCAGTGGATCCGGAAGAGCAGCCGGGACTGTTCGGTACAACCGATGTGGAGGAGCATACCGACCGTATGGTACTCAACACCGCGCTGGCTCGCCTGCCCGAGCAGGACCGGCAGATTGTACTGATGAAAAACAGCGGGATGAAGATGAAGGATATTGCCGTTCTGTTGCAGATTCCGCGCGGCACCGCCTCCTGGCGGTACGCGCAGGCAATGGAACGGCTCAGGCAATGGTTGGCGGAGGATTTCGGATGAGAAGACGGCTTTTGGAAAAACGGTTGCGACGCGAGCTTTCCGCCGCAGCACAGCCGGACTTTGATGCGCTTGCTTCCCGCATCGGGCTGAGGCGGCCGGGCCGCACTCCACGCAGACGGATCGCCTGGCGCGCAGCGGTTGCGGCGGCGTGTCTGTGCGCGGTGTGCCTGGCGATTGCTCTGCCGCTTTTGCGCGCAGGACGCTCCGGTCCGGCAGGCAATGTGACAACTCCCGGTTACCTCACCTTTGATATCAATCCTTCCTGTTCGATCTCCTATGATGAAAACGGGGTGGTCACCGAGGCGGTCGGACTGAACCGTGACGGGGAAATCCTGCTCAGCGGCGCTGATCTTCTGGGGAAGACTTATGAAGAGGCATCGGAGATGCTGTTTGCCCGCTGTATGGAACTGGGATACTTTTCCACAGCACGGCAGGACAATGCGGTACTGCTGTCGGCTACTTCCTATACCGGCGCCACCGATACCGAAGTACGTGAGGAAGTGGAACAGACGCTTTACCGTCAGTTCTCCCGGAACGGTGTGTACGGCGTGGTCATCACTTCGGTGGATAACCCGCTGCTGACCGAGGCGGCGGATGCGTACGGCATCAGCGTACAGAAATATATGCTGATCAATCAGTACCGTCAGATGGGCGGCACGCTGTCATCTGACCGTTATGACGATATATCGATCCGTGAACTGTACGCGGGTATTTCCGAACTGGAAGAACAGATCCGGCAGGCATTCGCCGAAGAACTGGAAAAGGAGACCGAGGAGCTCTTTGAGGTGATTGCCGAGGATGTCGAAGAGATTATCGAGAACATAGACGATTATCTGGAAGAGCTGGAAGACGCACTGGACGCGGATGATCTGTGGGAGAGCGCTGAGGATCTGCTGGAGGATCTGGAGGATCTGGCGGAACGCATCGAAGAGGCCAATACAGCTGCCGAATGCGCGCAGATCATCGGTGTTGTGAGAGAGCGGCTGGACGGATTGCGGCAGGTACTGCCCGGCATATTCGGGGCCGTGCTGGACAATGCGCTGGAAGCGCTTGACCGCAGTGCAGGACTGCTGGAAGAATACGAACTTACCACCCAGACGGTGGAGGAAGCGTATCTGCAGCGCCTGCAGTCCAACTGGGACACCACGCCGGTATTCGGTCCGATGACGGAAGACTGGCTGGAGGAGCAGGTAAAATATGTCTCTTCCGCATGGTATGACCTGAAGGAACAGTGGGAACAGGACCGCAAACACGATTTCGATCATGATGACGATGATTGACCGGTCCCGGAATTATGGCGAGGGCTGCCGCACATGCGGCAGCCCCTTTTTTTTGTGCATGCAATCCGACTTGACAAGGGGAAGGATGGCTGATATAATGAAAGCAGACCTGCCGCTGTGCCGGGATCCGGCACAGCGGCAGGCACCCGACCGGGAATCCATACTGTCAAGGAGGCTGCAAAGGTGTTGATCCGGGAATTGTGCGGAAAAATCCGGGGAAATGTGGCAAAAGTTATCGTCGGAAAAGAGAGTACGGTGGATCTTCTGATTGTCGCGATGCTCGCGGGCGGACATGTGCTGCTTGAGGATGTGCCCGGAACGGGAAAGACCATGCTGACCAAGGCGTTTGCCATGAGTATCGGGGGAAGCTATTCACGCGTGCAGTTTACGCCCGACCTGCTTCCGACAGACCTGACGGGAGTCAATGTCTACCGGGTGGCGGAACAGCGGTTTGAGTTT